>CAYJPI010000136.1:0-5442 GCA_964372005.1 uncultured Oscillospiraceae bacterium
GGCTACTTTGTTACTATTTTCCCTCGGCCGCATAGCGGTCGAGCAATGGGATCCAAGGGACAACGTCCCTTGGCAGGGGTTTTAGGGGACAGCGTCCCCTAACGTCCTTTAACGTACCTACATATCTTTTCTCATCTTCTGAACGATGCCCTTTATTTCGGTGGTGTCGAAGGTCGGCAGGGGCATGGGTTTGGACACGAAATAGCCTTGGATCAAATCGATACCGGAGCGGATGAGATAGTGCATCTGTTTTTCGGTCTCCACGCCCTCGGCGAGCAACATAATCCCTTGTTCCTTGCAGAAGCTTGTAATCTTGGATACGATTGCCTGGCGCGATACGTCCACGTGCACATCAGCGATGATCGACCTATCAAGCTTAACGATATGCGGGCTGATATTGAGTAGATGCAAATCGCTGTTGTAACCTGAGCCGTAATCATCGAGCGCAATCTTCGATCCCCAAGAGCTGATCTTATCAAGCTTGAAGCGCAACACTTCCTCGTCAAGCCGCTCGGTTTCGATGATCTCGACAACGATCTTATCGAGGTAGTTCCTATACAAGCGTTCAAATTCATCGTACTCTTCTTCCTTCAATCCCTTGTTGGGTACTGAATTGATGAAGAGCTTGGCATCACCGAATAGATCCTGATGCTTAGCGTAAAGCGACAGCGTCTTGAAGAAAGTAATCTTCTCCACCTTCCAAAGCTTGGACTGTGCTGTGGATATCTGGAGGAGCTTTATGGGCGTGTTGAGTATTTCGCTACGCGGGCGCATAAGCGCTTCGTATGCGTAGATTTCGCCGGTTTCAGCACTGATGATGGGCTGGAACACAAAATCGATAAACTCGTTGTCCAATACTCGGTTCAATTCCTCTTTGCCGCTGTGCATGAAGCTTTCCGCGAGATAAACTTCCTTGCTAAACTCGCGCAATTCACCCTTCAATGTGTGCTTGCCTTCGTACATGGCAAAGTCTGCGAATCTTATCAGCTCACCGAAATCGGTGGAATCTTCGCCATACCATGCGATACCGCCGGACATACGAATCTTGAACGCTGTTCCGTCATTCAAGGCGAGCGGTTCGTTTTCAAAACGAGAATATAAGGTGTTAAGATACTCGAAAATTTCTTCTTTTGCATTGAATCCGTAGAAGAATACAAAGAATTCATCGCCGGACATTCGCCCAATCACCGCATTTTTGGTGAATGTCGTGTTCAGGTAGCGCGCCGCAGACTTGATGTACATATCCCCGGCATCATGGCCGAAGGTGTCGTTAGCATACTTCAGGTTATCAAGGTCGAACATAACCATCGCGGCCACCTTCAGGTTGCCCTTTGCAAACACATCGCCTGCCGCGCGGTGGAAGGCCAGCCTGTTAAATATGCCCGTTAGCATGTCGTAATCGCGCTCATACTTGATGGCACGCCTTTCAAGCACATCCTTGGTAACATCCATAACCACGCCCAGTATTCCCGCGTCATGCCAGAACTGTGTGATTCTGTGCCAGCTCTCCGGGAATTGCCCGGTGAGGTATGTCTCTTCAAAGTCAGGCTCCGGTGACTCTTTAAGCTTATCAAGTGCCACAAAGAAAGACGCCTCATCCACCCTTTTATAGTATGCATCCTCTTCAGGTTCGAAACCCATCACGCCGCAAAGCGCGGATGATATCGTAACCTGCTTTTCACCCATTATATGCTCGAACGAGCCTACACCTATGTCCATCATGTCGAGAATTTTTTCCGTTTTGTGTGATGAACGCAGTACCGTGTCGTTGAGTTGGCTGATGGCGTTTGAAAGCTCATCTATCTCGTAGATGCCAACTTGGCTGAATGAAATCTTTTCTCCACCGAGGAATCCCATCATCTTGTTGCTTAGGTTAACTATCGGGCGCGAGAATCTATAACCGACGAGATATGCAAAGAACACGCCGAATACCGCCGATATTATTATCATAAACATTACGGTGTTATCCATCTCGTTAGAGAATGAAGTAATATTCGATAAGCTCGTAATGCCCACCAGATGGAACTCTTGGCCTGCAAACGGTGTGTTTGAATGATAGAGTTCCAGCTTTTCCGAGTAAATCGCCACATCCTCTATGTTGTTTTGCAGCAGGTATATTCCACTATCGCGCATAGCTGAATCGATGGGCGAATATGGGATTCCCAAGCCCGGCTCACCCAAGATGCTCTGTTGTACCGTACCTTGCACCATCAGGGGGGATACAGTGCGCGTGTCGGTATCAATGTTGGCGAAGGTATAGCCGTATGAACCGGTGTCGCTAAAATCATCAAAGGGCAGATGGCGATAAAGATAATTTTGTGTAACCTCGATACCCATTACGCCAACCGGGTTAGAATTTTCATCCATAATCGGTATTGAGTATGTAAGTGCGCTGTCTTTCCCTGAGATTGCATATGCAAAATGCCAATATCCCCAAAACTCCGAATTATCAGTGAGTGTTGTTGCGTAAATCGGCCGTCTCAATATGCATTCATTTGTTTCGCCCAAGTTCATACCATACGACCATATATTTGACAGGGGTATTTTGTGCTCCTTTGAAATTTCGCTTGATCCATATACTATCTGCAGGGCATTGTTGTCTTGAATGTTCGATGAGTAGTTGCTGTTCGTTATGTATAGGGCTGTGTGCACGGACTCCCCATTGGCATCATCCATAATTATGAATCCACCCGTTGCGCCCGTGCTCCATAGCATATCAATTAAGGTATCCAGCGATGAATCGAGGAAAAAGTGCATCTGGTCGTTATATTCCTCGTCTATGCGAACCGCATGGCGATAGAAGCCCTCAACATCATCCACGTAATCATCTATATTAGACCAGTTGTTGAGCATTTCACCTTCCAGGTAATTGTGGCGATTCTGTATGGACTTGATGAAGAGGTTTGATGAGAATGCTTCAAGCGTATCGGACACGCCCGTTCCAAAAATCAGCGCAGCGGAAAAAGCAGCTTGCAACAAAACAAGCATCAGCATCAAGGTGCCAACCTTGATTATTATTGAATTACGGTTAAGATTCAATAACTTCACAACTTATACTACTTTCTTCCAAATTTTGTACATTACTCGCCCATGCTTGCTTGAATAGCTTGAGTAAAATCGAGATACCATGCCTGAAAACTTTCTTCCGATGCCATTTGTGCGGAAACTTCGTCGAAGGATAGACCGGTATTCAGCGCGACATCCCGCTCTGCGATGGCTTTAGCATCATAATCCAGCATGAACGCTTCAATCTCGTTTCGTGCAATATAGCTCCCAACAAACGGTTTATTCGCGAACAATGTATAATTAACTATCATGTTTTCAAAGATGGTTTGGTTCACGAGTGAGCCTACAATCGATTGTTCCTCGCCTTGCGCCACGGTAGCTTCGGTGGCTTCTTCGAGTGCGTCTTGAGTAAGTGCTGCATTCTCAACGGGCATGTAGCCGGTTGACAGAGCAAAGTTTAAATTATTTTCGGGTGATGTAAACCATTTTAGGAATTCAACCGCAGATCGCTCCCTTGCTTCATCGCTCTTGGAAACAACCATGCCGGCTCCCTGCTGGACGGCAAACTTCTCACCGCCTTCAAACACGGGGAACGGAAGGATTTCGCACTCAATAGTGTATGATGTATCCCTATCGAGCTCTATCTGGGTTGGGAAATACAGTGCACCGGCTGTGGAGCCGACATAGGCGAGCAAGTCGCCCACCTTTGCATCATCTGAGCGGAATCGACCCACGGACGCGAAGTAGCCCTGCATGTAGGGAAGCACCATCGAGTCGTACATGCGTCGCGCGGAAGCCTCGTCCAGGTTGAACGAATAGGTACCGTCTGCATTTAGCATGTATAGATCGTTACCGAGCTGTTTCATTCCGATAAGCATGAAGTTTGCAAAGGAATCGATACCGAACAAAGCTTTGCCATCATTCGCTTCGGGGGTTTTTGCATCCGTCCACTCAAAATAGGCACGCGCGGTTTTTGCTATTCCTTCCCATGTGGCAAGGTCGTTCACGCTTGCCCCTGTAGCTGCCGCGAAGATTCCGAAATCCGTGGCGTTAAGGTAGAACACCTCGCTTGATTTCGCAACGGGCACAATTTTCAGTTCGTTATCATCGCCGAAACGACCTTCCTCGAGGAATTCTTCACGATACGCGGACAGCTCCTCCTCGGAGAAATACTTGTCGATGGAAGCTAGTACGCCCAAATTATCAAGAGTAAGCGCGTTATCGGAATACGAAGCGAATATGTCGGGAAGTTCAGCCGCGCCAAGATCGCCATTCGCCGATGCTATTACCGCTTCAGCTAGGCTGCTTACGCTACTGTACGAGTAGGCGTCTATTATAATATTTTTCTCGGTGCCTTCGGTTTCGTTGAATTCTTGCACGAGCACATCAAGCGTGTCCTTTGCGGCGCCATTATAATAATGCCACAAGGTAAGCTTTACGGGTTGAGAGTTAACCGATGAGGGTGCACAAGAAGCTGTGAGAAGCATGCTTGTAAGCAATGCTGCGCATAATGCGATGATTAACGTTTTTTTCATATATTACCTTTCTCCTCATGAGTTAAGTTCAAACCGCCAGTGGAGCATCAATATTACGTACTCATCCACTTAGTAAGGTAACATACTTCGACCGAAATATCAATACATTGAACGCTGTAATTCGGAAAAAAAATTGTTTTTTATAGTATTCTTTGAAAATATCGCACTTCCATGGTATACTAGGAAAATAGTATGATTTTTGACGGAGGACGATATTTGACGCATTATTTCAGCACGCATGTTCCAATATTAAAGGCACTTTCGGATGAAACACGCTTGCAAATCGTGCAGATGTTGACATGCGAAAAAATGTGTGCAAACGAATTGCTGGCGTGTTTTTGCATAACCCAACCCTCCCTATCTTACCACATGAAAATACTCACATCATGCGGGCTCGTTCGCGCCGAGCGTGAGGCGGGCTTCACTCGTTATTACATCAACAAGGACACGTTGGAGCGAATGCGTGATTTGTTTGACACTCTTCTTACCGGAAATGATATTTTGTAGATAGCGTCATGCGCTTTGTCAGCGCGAGCATTCATATAATGCTTACCTCGGCCGCACAGGCTTTGTTTGAATGTACAGAGAATATTAAATTGTGGTTATATTTTGTTATATCTATTCCAAATGCTACAAATATATGATAGAATGATGACAGGTATTGAAAAACCGAATAAAAAAAACTAAGGAGATGTACTATTTATGAAGAAACGTGTTATTTCCCTCATGTTGGTTTTGTTGTTGGTGTTTAGCCTTGCGCCCATGGCGATGGCTGCCGAGTCCACGCAGATCATCCTTTTGCACACAAACGACATGCACTCCTACTACGAAGAATCCGCCGAGGACGGCGATTTCGGCCTTGCCAAAGTTGCCGGATACAAGGATTATCTTGAGGGCATGG
>CAYJPI010000136.1:5452-6679 GCA_964372005.1 uncultured Oscillospiraceae bacterium
CCTTCTAGATGCGGGCGACAGCATCCAAGGCACACTGCTCACAACATTGTATGATGGCGAGACCGCGCCCATACTGTTAAACGCGGCCGGCTACGATTACATGGTTCCCGGCAATCATGAATTTGATTACGGCGCAGACCAGTATTTGAAGCTTGTTGACGAGATTGACGCTACCACCCTTGCGGCCAATATAATAGACGAGGACGACGAGTTAATTCTCCCCGCGTATGATATTATCGAGATTGACGGCCTTAGCATCGGGATATTCGGCATTGCCACCCCCGAAACCCAGTACAAGGCTCACCCCGACAACACCGAGGGTCTTGAGTTCACCGATATTGCGCTAACCGCACGCGAGACCGTACGCATGCTCAAGAGCGAAGGTGCCGACTACATCATATGCCTCGCGCATCTCGGCATAGATTCCGAGAGCATGGGCGTTCGTTCCATTGATCTTGCAAACAATACCCACGGCATTGATCTTATCATCGACGGGCACAGCCATTCCGAAATCGACGGCGGCATGATCGTTAGCAATACGATGATCGTATCCGCAGGCGAAAAGGGCGAAAAGCTTGGCGAAGTTGTTATCGATTATGATGGACGCAGCACCATCGAAACGAGTGCACAGCTTCTTTCCTACGATGAAGTGGCCGATATCCCTTCCGATGAGCTTACCACCGAGCTTGTAACCGAGCTTGTGGCTATGAAGGATGAGGCTACCGATATCGTGATCGGTTCTACCGATGTTCTCCTCGACGGCGAACGCTCCAGCGTACGTACCGGCGAGACCAACCTAACCATGTTCGCTACCGATGTTTTCCGCATGGAGACCGGCGCTGACGTTGCCCTCACCAATGGCGGCGGCGTGCGCGCGAGCATTGAAGCCGGCGACATCACCATTGGCGATGTGTTCACCGTGTTCCCCTTCGGCAATGCCCTCGAGGTTAAAGAGGTAAGCGGTAAGGTTATCTTTGATGCGCTAAGTTACGGCCTCGACGCCTACCCCGAAGAAGCCGGTAAAATGCCGCTCGTATCCGGGCTGACATTTAAGATTTCCGCAAAGGGCGGCGCACCTTACGATATCATGATCGGCGATAAGAAACTCGACATGAATTCCATGTACACGCTCGTCACCAATGATTTCATGGCGGCAGGCGGTGACGGATACACCATGTTCGAGAGCATCCCCACCTTCGCCTACTATGGCGGCATGGAGCAGACGCG
>CAYJPI010000137.1:0-6664 GCA_964372005.1 uncultured Oscillospiraceae bacterium
AGTGGGGGCGAAAAAATGCAAGAAGAATTAAAATGTATCAATTGCGGACGGGGATAAAATCCAACATGTCATATCAGTAGGCAGAAATTTTGTAGCGATGAATGCCGGATTAAGTACAACAATATTAAGCGATATTTTAACGGAGAAGTTGAATGTTGCCCGCAATGCGGATCAATCATCGAACCGAGTGGCCAAGTGGGACGGCGTAGAAGATTTTGCAACATTGCTAATCCTCATAAAAAAGGTTACATATAAGAGAATGAGTAGATACCGTTTTCCTTGACTGTTTCAAATCATTTTGAAACAATTTAATAAAAAAACAGTGCAATATTTGTGCAAGAGAATATCGAAAGCGAGCCTACGAATTTCTCACATGCGAGTGGTGTGGAATAAAATTTGACGCACTGGCGAGTGAGGAACGGAAATACTGTTCTCGGGAATGTGTATGCGCCGCGCAGTGGCGAATAGCACCATTCAGGCGAGGAAGTAGGCGCATAAGCTTTAAGGATGTAGTGGACTGGAAGGAGCGGCTTGCACAAGCGACTGAGTCGGCAAACATAACAACGCATGAACGTCGCGTATGACTTGTGTGGAGAAACCAGCATGCACACGAGCATGGATGGCCTCGCTGGAATCATCCGTCACGAGCTTCGCCATAATCCATATGACGGAGCGATATATGCCTTTTGCGGATATCATGGATTGATGCTCAAATATCTGTTCTGGGATAACTCAACTGTGAAAACAACTGTATGTATTGTGAATCGCACGTGACAACATGATCGATACGCATACAGGAAGCAGCCCAAAGTGCAATGGCAATAGGCTGAATAAACACTGCTCCCACAGCACATACATGATGGTTTTTTGTGACCGATCGGATACTGTTTTCATGTTTAAAACGCATTACAAAAATCAAGCACTATTGAATAGTGTTTTGATTCATCAAGTGCACCTTATATTTTTATTGGTAATTTTTTATCAATGATTGTATAATATTGTTTTGTATACATATTGTTACGAAAAACACAAATAAAACTTTCCGGTAAATCCCCCTATTTTTCTATTGTTTTAAACGATGGTTTCTGTTGCGTTTCTAAATATAAAATGAATATCATAGGAGAATATAAAGCAAAAAATAAAAATAATTTTCAAGACTAAACCTTTGAATTCTGTTAAACTCAGCTCATGTAATCCGGATGCAACCTTTGCTGTCGTCTGGAAATGCGACCCTGGTTTTGTTACCAATGTCGATGATTCATGCAAATTTAACACCTCGGAGGAACACCTTGGCAGTGTTTTTCGTAAAGAAATAACATCTTTTTCGGGGTTGCATGGATGGCTAATTGCGGCTTTGATGGCGATGCATATGATTGTAAGTTAAACGCACCGGATAATTTTGAAAAAGAGAGGAAAAAACATGTTCCGAAAACTATGGCCACAAAAATGTATAAGCTTCCTTCTGGCACTGATAATGATAGCGCCGCTGATGTTTAACATTTCTGCAACGACTATCGCCCGCGCAAGCGAAATTACGCAAACCGACGAAGTGATAGAAAAATCAACCACATCATCTGATACACAACCGGTTGGAGATCAACCACAGGCAGAAACGCCCATCCCCGAACAGAGCGAACAGGCAGAGCAGAGTGCACCCGATGATCAACCGGTGGCCGAAGTCAATTTCGCAACGCGAAATGCGGCGGTTCGCAATGTAAACACAACTACCGGCGAATACGAACGCTCTTTACGCGTGAAATTTCTGGACGATGAGGGAAACCCCATATTTGGCGAAGCGGCAGACGATTACTATATCGTGTTTTACGAGGGTGATGGAATCGAAACTCCCGGACAAGTTCCCGATAATGCTACGGGAAGCATCTTTTCAGGATGGGAGACCGCGGGCGGCGAGGATGTAAACCTCAGCGCGCTTGAATATGGTGCGAAGGTTGAAGACTACAATGAATACGAGCCTACATCTTACACGTTGTATGCTAAGTATGATGCGCCTACCGTTCACACGGTAACAATCAAATACGTAGAAGAGATTGACCACGATGGTGACCCGTCAACCCCTGCACAAGAGAATGAGTTGATCGAGCCTACGATCCATAAAGTGGTGACGGGTACAGATATCGGCCTTGTTGAAGCGCCTTTTGTGGCCAACAAAGCCCCGAATGTTGCTTCTTTCACGGTAGAAAACGTTATTGATGATGCTACTTATACCTTCACCTACCGTGAAACGGACAAGGTATCGTATACGGTGGAGTATCATTTCTTGCAGTCCGGCGGTAATTACGCAAAGGATGAGAGCATCAAGGCGAGTGAACACCTGCAAGCATACCCAAATACCTTGGTTACGGCTGCACCTCCCGAGATAGACGGCTACACAGTAAAATCAGGCACCGTGCAAGCATATGCCAAAGAGGATGGCTCAACCGTGCTGGTTTTGAAGTACGACCGTGAAATGGTGACTGTCTTGTTCGAAACGGGCGAGGGTGATTATGTCCTATTTCCGTGGAATATGGCGGAAGCGTAGATGTATTGCCTGATGCAAAACGCGAAGGGTATACCTTCGAGGGTTGGGTAGACGAAGGTGATAACGATGTGGTATCGGTTACGAACTTAAACCGCGATATTACACTTTATGCGACATGGTCGGGCGAAAATGTAAACTACCAGATTATCTATTGGGTGGAAGCGCCCAACATGAAAACGGGCGAACAGGGCGAGATGACATACGAAGAGGTAAAGGCGAAGCACGATGTGTCCGGCTGGTTCAATTTTTACCGTCAATTCGCCACTTATTTACCAGAGGCACCTGCAGGGACGAAGGTATCCGACATCGAAATCAGCATGCCTGCGGGTATAAGGTATATCTCCTATAGCGGATTCTCCATCGGCAATTACGATGAGATACGCGCGGACGGTTCAACCATCATAAATGCATATTTTACCCTCGACGTGTTTGATTTCGAGTTTGAGTTAACGCAAGATGGGGACGAAATGCATATCGGCGGCGTTACCTACACCCCGGATACTCAAATGTACTCGTTTAAGGCGAAATTTGGCGAGGATATAAGCGAGCTGTGGCCATCGTCAAAAACAGCTGATCCGATGAACATTATGGTTTGGGAACATCCCAATGAGCCTACGCAAAACCCGTCCGGCCATCGCTATACCGTAACGGAAGCTTTGCTATACGAGGTGAACTACGTATTTCAGCCCACGGTAAGATATACGGCATTGGAGCGATTTAATGAACAGGCTCTCATGCACTACTATATCGAACCGACGGTAGCGCAGAGCAAGGACATCGACTCATATACAACCAAGGAATATGCCGGCAAAACCTACATATTCCACGATGAGTTAACACAGTATGGCCCTGTCAAACTCACGGGTTTGAACGAGATTGAAGGGATGGAGTATCCTGCAATCGTACCTGATGATGCCGATAATCCGACCTTGTTTGATTTGCATTACAGGCGCGACAGGTACAATGTGCATCTAGATTATGTTCTCGTTGGCATAGCGGGCACTATGATTCCAAATGTGATGTATGGCGAACAGCTCAACATCTATCAGCCGCTTTTGGATGCGCTTAGCACAAAGATACCGGGCTACGAAATAGAAGGTTGGTACTACGACACATTCTTTGTAAAAGAATTTGATATTGCTACCGCGCAGTATATGCCTGTGATCGTCGGCGGAAGTGATGCGCTTACGCTGTATGCAAAGCTCGTTGAGGAAGAGAAGGAGTATCATCTCACGTTCGTATCACAAAACGGTGATGATAACACCACCATCGCTTTTGGCAAGGATGAACCTACTTCACCCATAGTGAACCCTACGCATAGCAATGAGTACCTCGGGTTCGGCGGATGGTATGAAAAGGGCTCGGACACTCCATTCGTGTTTGGAGCTACTCTTTCGGATGATATCGTGCTTTATGCAAAATGGGTATCCAAGGCTGAAACCGGACTGACTGTCACCCACAAAGTGAATGTTAATGGAGATGAATTCACCTATGAAGAGCCCAAGCTCTATGGAGTTAGCGGAACGATAACGGTGGATCCGCTTAACTCGGCGCAGCTCATCGGCCTGGGCTGGCCTGCAGGCTTCTACAACGCCGATGCAGTAGAAATAACCATAATGGCAGGCATTGATAACAAAGCTGAGATAGTGTACAACTGGAAGAACGACAGGGAATATACCGTAAACTATGTCTTTAGCGGTAATGAAGCGAAGAACTATAGCGAAAAGCTCACATCCTCGCTCGGCTCTGTAACGCATAAAGCACCCTTTGTGCTCGGCTATGCAACGCCCGTTCAAAAGACGATAAACCTTTTGTCAGGCGAAACCGAGATGACATTAGTTTATACGCCGGTAACTCAGGTAGCCTATAGTGTACGATACTACTTGCCTGCGAGCAGCGGATACGAACAAATAGCGATGGACATAGGCTATGCTCTCCCGGGCGAAAGCGTAAGGATCACCCCCGATGCAAGCAAAGTTCCGCAAGGTTATCAGTTTGTGCTCGGCAATCTCGGCCACAGCCTTATGAAAGCTGTGCTCAGCGCAGGAACGACATTCAATGTGTTCATTGAAGAGATACCGCCGACCACCTATGAGATAACCTACCATAGCAATCACGCTGATGTTGAAACCGCTCACGGTATCAAAAGTGTGACACTTGAGGAGGAAATAGGTAGTCCCATGCACATCGCACTTGCGCATGACTCCACCTCGATCGGCTTTGTTGCCCCTATAGGTTTAACCTTAGCCGGGTGGAACACCCAAAGCGATGGCAAAGGAACTAACTATGAAGTAGGCGAGAGCGTTCCGGAAAGCGTGACATCGCTGTATGCTCTATGGAACATCACTGCCGATGAGACAATAGTTGTGACGAAGGTTTACGATTCGGAGCCTATGGAAACCGCGAAGGCCGAGGAGAAAATCTTTGATGTGCTTGGGATAATCGGAAGCGATGCTTCGATTAGATTTACAAGTGCGAGCGGTGGCGAGTTCGATGTTTCCGGCATTGGTCCTGATGTAACGGAGGGAGTGGTCGCAAACTTCGAAATTGTGAACGGAAGCGTTACCACCTCGGGCACTGTGAACTTCAGCATCACAAAGCGCGATATAACCATAACGGTTTACGATGCATACCGATTTGGAAGTGCATCCCCCATACGGTATTCTGACCCTGCATCCGAATTAGAACCATACATCGGGGGGAGCATGACGGGTCTGGCCAAAAATGATGTTGCAAGCGACTTGCCTTACACCCTCGATTCTCTTGACGGGCAGAAGGTAACCGCCATCAAGGATGCGAATGCCGCAAAATGGAACAACTATGCTCTTAATGTGGTTGACGGCAAGCTCTATACACTCGATGTCGATGCTTTGCGGATAGCAAATAAGATGACATACGATTCGAATTCGCTCGATATCTCCAAAGGTGAAATCGCCGCTGCAGTGAATGAGGCAATGGATCGCTCGGATATTACAGCGAATCACATTACATTCAGCGGTGCGAATGGAGACGAAGATGCGCTTAATGATGTTATTGCGAGAATCAACGCAGGCAAAGCAAGCTTCAATTATTCCGTAACCATAGATGGTTTGACAATCGCGGTGGATGGAAATACTCTCATCGTTACGCCTCGCCCATATGTTTTGAGGGCGAATGATGTGACGAGATATTTTGCATCGGGTGTGGTTCATGATATGTCCGTCAGCGGTGGAAGCTATGATGCGTTAAGAGCATCCGAAGCGGCCGCGCTCACCGAACGTGATGGCTTGAGCGAAGCGCAGGTTGAGGCCATAGCCGAGGCGGGAGAAGAGTATGGGCCGGTTTCGGGAGATAGGATTTCCTCTGTAGAATATAGCGGAAGCCGCCATAGCGTTGGATCAACTAAGATTACCATCGAAGATGTAACTCTAAATCCCGGCTTATCCGATAATTACGAGTTGATCTTCCTGCCCGGAACGCTTACCGTGCGCAATAGCGGATCGACTACCGATCCCGACCCGGAAGGAACACCTGATCCGACCCCGGATCCCACACCCAACCCCGACCCTACACCTGACCCCGAAACACTCCCCACCCCGAACCCCGAGGTGACACCGTTGCCGGAGCCTGAGACATTGCCGACAACTCCCGCGGAAACGATACCTCCTGCAACCATCCCCGTTCCCGAGGGATTAGCCACCACCCAAGTGAACGAAGGCGAGCTTCCTTTTGCGGATGGATCGCAAGTATCCTCGGAAATTTCGGATTCGGATATGCCGACCGGCTCGAAGGATGGAGCATGGGCGCTCTTGAATCTCATATTGACAATAGTCACTGCTTTGATAAGTATTTCCCTTATTGTGGGGTATTTTGAGAGGAAGCGAAACGAGGAAAAGAGCGAGCAGTATTATGAGGAAGAAGAGACGAAGCGCAAAGGCTTGTGGAGGCTTGCGAGCATACTTCCAACGCTTGGCGCGACCATCGCTTTCATCCTCACGCAGGACATGACACGCCCTATGCAGATGGCCGATAATTGGACACTGTTGATGGTGGCGATCACCCTCATCCAATTCGTCTTGATGTTCTTCTCGCGTAAGAAGAAGGAAGAGCGCGAAAGTTACTGATAAGCCATAGCACGTAAGTGCT
>CAYJPI010000138.1:0-5626 GCA_964372005.1 uncultured Oscillospiraceae bacterium
GCCGCCGCGGATTACAAAATCGTGTTGATTTTGCCCGGTATGGTTAACGACCAGGGTTGGAATGCAAGTAACTATGCAGGTGTTGTGGCTTGCAACGAACAGCTCGGCACAAACATGGAGTATGTTGAAAATGTACAGCCTGCCGATTTTGAATCCACATTCCGTGAGTATGCAGAGCGTGGATACGATATCATCATGGCAGCAGGATCCCAGTTTGATGAAGCGGCAACCACCGTTGCGGCAAACTACCCGGATACTCGCTTTATGATGGTAAACGGCGCAAATGCGGAGCTTCCTAACCTTTCGCCCTTATTCCCCAAGGAATATGAAGCAAGCTATCTTGCGGCTATCATCGCAGGCAATATCACCGAAAGCGGCAAGTTTGCCATGATCGGCGGAGAGTCCAACCAAGCCATGGAAGATCTCATGAGCGTATACGGTAAAACCGCCGTTGCAATCAGCCAGGAAAATGGCATCGCAGATGCCTCCTTCAATCTTGCTTACGCTAATAGCTGGAGCGATGTTGCACTCGGCAAGCAAATGGCAGAAAACATGATCGATGAAGGCGCTGACGTTGTGTTTGCATATGCAAACGAACTCGGCCTAGGCGCAATCAATGCCGCTATCGATAAGGGCGTTAAGGTTGTCGGCTATTCTTCCGACCAAACCACCATCGACCCGAACACGGTAGTAGCTTCCATCGATTTTGACTTCTCAACCATGTACATGTGGGCTATCGAAGCATACATGAAGGGCGAACTCGCAGGCGGAATGATGCATGAGGTTGGTATCAACGAAGGGCTCTTCATTCCCATCTATACCGAGAACATCAGCCCCGAAATTATCGCGGCGATGGATGCGGCATTGGCAGAATACGCCACCGGATCCGTAGATTTGAAGGCACTCTTCGATTAAACTGTAAGACTTGGATTGTAAACCCATGAAATGAATATGCCTGTTGCTGAAAACCCGAATGTAACGGGCGGTATAGCAGCAGGCATGTTTTTTATTATGTGGTGTGTACCAGCGCGCGGAAAGGGGTAGAATATGGCACCCATTATCGAGATGAAATCGGTATCGAAATACTTTTCTAAAGTAATTGCAAATAAGGATGTTTCCCTCCATGTTAACGAGGGTGAAGTTTTGGCACTTTTAGGTGAAAACGGCGCCGGAAAATCAACAATAATGAAAATACTATACGGCTTGTATCGCTTAGATGAAGGTGAAATATTTATTCGCGGTGAAAAGCAAAACATACAAACACCTAAGGATGCAATGCAACATGGAGTTGCGATGATACAGCAGCATTTTTCACTTGTACCATCTCATAGCGTCACCGAAAACATTGTGCTTGGAAATGTCAAGGGGCACCTTAACATAGATGAATATAATGGCCGTATTAAGAAAATAACGGAAGAATATGGCTTTGACTTGCCCGTGGAAAGCCTTGTAGGCGAACTTTCGGTCGGTATGCAGCAGAAGGTAGAAATATTAAAGGCATTATACTTAAATACAAAGGTTTTAATAATGGATGAACCTACTGCCGTGCTTACCCCTCAAGAATCCGATAATCTTATGGAGTTTATAAAGGGCTATACAAAAAACGGGAACAGTGTGGTCTTCATCACTCACAAGATGAAAGAGGTCATGGCCGTAGCTGATCGTATAGTTGTTATGCGCGATGGTAAAGTTGCCGGAACGGTAAATAAAGCCGACACCGATGAGGTACAGCTCGCGCGCATGATGATAGGGCAAGATTTGCCTTTAGTCGAAAGAAAAGAGCATGATGAGCTAAAAGCCGCTCCTATTATATTGTCGCTTGACCATGCCAGCATCAAAGAAAAGGGTCTACCCGCTGAGCTTGACGATGTTTCTATCCATGTTCGTGCAGGTGAAATTCTTGGAATAGCAGGGGTAAGCGGCAATGGTCAGGATTCTATTTGTGAAGTGATTTGCGGCATAAAATCCGTAACGGAAGGCGTTGTGAAATTTAATGGTGAGGATATAAGTAAATACAGCATTCGCTCACGTATCGATGCCGGGATAGGCTACGTTCCTGTCGATAGATATCGCGATGGTATGATCATGGACATGACTTTGCTTGAAAACATGATGCTCAAAAGTAGCTATGATAAGCGGTGGACAAAACATGGTTTCTTAGACTACAAAGCGATACGCGCCTACACCGAGTCCGCAATAAAGGGACATAGGGTTAAGGCTCCCGGTGCGGATGCGACAGCACGCTCGCTATCCGGCGGCAACCAACAAAAATTGGTACTTGCAAGGGAAATCGATGTCGGCACACATGCAATAATTTTCAATCAACCTACGCGCGGCCTCGATATGGGCGCGGTAGAACGCATCCATGCTGCCATACTCGAAGAACGAGAAAAGGGTAAGGCCATTTTGCTGGTGTCTACAGAGCTTAGCGAGCTTTTTACACTTTGCGATCGTATTGCAGTTATGCATAAGGGTAGAATTATGGGTGTTTTTGAAAACGGAACTTTGCCTATACACGAGATAAGCCTTATGATGGCAGGCGTATCGAATGATCCAAAGGAGGCCTCGAATGAATAAAGCCAATAATTTGCGAACAAAAGTGTTCGACACCTTGATTTTCAATGTAGGGGCTGTTGTAGTCGGGATAGCGCTAAGCGCGCTCATGCTTCTTTTCCTCGAGGTCAACCCTTTTGAGGTATATTCCGAAGCATTTTTAACTATAGTTACCGATACTTATTATCTTGGTGAAGTTCTCGTTAAAGCTACGCCGCTTATGTTCACCGCACTCGCATTTGCTTTCACCTATAAAGCGAACCTATACAACATAGGCGCGCAGGGTCAGTTTTATGCCGGTGCAATGATTGCGGTTACCATTTCGCTCGCGCTGGGTGATATAGTACCAACCTTTCTTCTTTTAACCATCGTATTGATTGCATCTTTTGCGGCAGGTGGGGCGGTAGGCGCATTAATCGGTGCGGCGAAGGCGAAATACAATGCTAATGAGTTCCTTGTAAGCATGATGTCTACATATGTTGTCACCGCTGTAATGGACTATCTTTTGCGCACCGCACTTCGTGAAACCAAGGGCGAATATCTGCAAACAGACCCGATTGCAAAATCAGCATATCTGCCTGAAATAATTGACGGAACGCGCGTGCATCTGGGCTTCATCATTGCGGTTGTGGTATGCATAGCGGTATGGGTTCTTCTATATCAAACTCCACTTGGTTTTCGCATACGCGCAGTGGGGCATAACAGCATTGGTGCTAAAGCTTCGGGTATTCCAGAGAAAAGAATATTTATAATATCATTCCTGATAAGTGGCGGTCTTGCCGGGCTTGCCGGCTTCACCGAAATCAACGGTGTTCAGCACATGCTCTTGCAAAACTTCAACGTCACCATAGGCGCGTTCGGTATAGGCATTGCGATACTGGCAAACGGTAACCCCATAGGAGTAATATTCGCATCGCTGTTGTTTGGATTTATGAGCATTATGGGAATAAGAATGAGCAATATGCCGGGGCTTAATATCCCATCAAGCATGATAGATATGCTCCAGGGCACCGTGATGCTATCGGTTATAGTGTCTTACTTCCTAAAGAAAAAACTATACATTCGCCGAGAAAAACAGACTATCAAAAAAGGAGGGGCATAGGCAATGACTAATATTATCACACAAGCTATAATGCTAAGCACGCCGCTTCTCATCGGCGCTTTAGCCGAAGTATATGCCGAACGTACAGGCGTGATGATAACTGCCATAGAGGGAATATACCTTCTTGGCGCTTGGGGTGGATTTGTGGGCGCATATATATCGGGCAGTCTGTTTGTAGGCTTGCTCATCGCCATGCTTATCGGTATGCTTACCGCCGCCATCTACGGCACTATCACGGTATATATGGGGCAGCAGCAAATAGTTACGGGAACGGCTATAAACATTCTCGCTGTGGGCATATGTGCTTTCTTTCAGCGCGTGCTCTTCGGCATTCCCACCAGTCCGCTTATCATACAAACGCTACCGAAAATCCCGATACCGCTCCTTAGCCAAATCCCGTTTTTGGGCGACATATTCTTCAACCAAAACATTATAACCTACTTCGTTTACCTGCTCATCCCCGTTTCATGGTTTTTGCTTTATCGCACATCGATGGGGCTCACCATAAGATCCACAGGTGAAAATCCACTGGCGGTGGATGTTGCGGGAATAAACGTCAACAGGGTACGTTTCCTAACCGTTCTCGCGGCAGGTGCACTCGGGGGACTGGCAGGCTCATTCTACACCGTAGGATATTTAGGGCTGTTTACGAGCGGCATAATCGGTGGCCGCGGCTGGATAGCATTCGCGATATGCTTCCTTGGCAACTGGAATCCCAAAGGTGTAGTGATTGGCACCTTGGTGTTTGGCCTTGCAGATGCAATTGCAATCTATATCCAATCAACGAGTGGAGGATCGTTCTTCCCCAATGAACTCATAATAGCGCTACCGTATATTTTAACCATAGTGCTTACGATATTCCGCAAGAAATTTAATGTTCCGGCTACGCTTGGAAGTCCATATCTCAAGGAAAATTAACAGTTCATATAATAAGCGGGTTCGTGCTATAGACGGACTCGCTTATTAAACCCTAAATCACGTTATGCATTCATACAATGGTATGTGAAATTATAAACAAATTTATATTCAATGTAGTTGCATATACCGCAACACCCATGGTAGAATAAATTGATAGTAATAACGATACATGCTTTGAGAAAAAGGCATTAATCGCACGCATGTAGCGGATGTATTGTCAAAATGTGTAATTTAGAAATACGGGAGATATGCAACATGCGAAAAATTAGAAACAAGCTGCTTATGATTCTTGTTGGAGCTATTGTCCTTACATCGGCGGTTCTGGGAACGGTATCCGTTAGCTCAACTGTATCTTCAGCCAAGGAAACCAATGAAATCAACTTGATGGAGAGTGCCTACGTTGTTGCACAAAATGCCGGCAACACCATAGGCACTTATATCGTTGCAGTTAGTGAAATGGCTTCGAATCAAGTTTTAACGGATGTGTTCCGGGAAGATGCGGTAAAAGCTTACATCGATGCGAAAACACAGCAATACTACATGCAGAGCGGTAGCTTTCTTGATGCCAACGGTATAGACGCATTTACAAAGGAAGATCAATCAAACAGCGCTTTTTTCAATGCGGCAAAAAATGGGCAAGCGTATTTCTCTTCGCCGGTCGTGAATGATAGCGGCACAGCCGCCCATATCGTAGTTTCCGCACCGGTTATGCGCAACAATACCTTTGCCGGTGTTTTATACTTCCATTGTGACACTCACGTTTTGCAGAACATGGTTATCTCCGTGTCTCGCGGAGATTCGGGAACGATCTATATACTCAATGAAGAAGGAACAACCATCGCGTATAACGATTATGAGTTGGTGCTTGCGCAATCGAATGTTATCGCCGAATCTCTATCTAACCCCTCGGATAAGGATTTAGCAGACCTTGCAAAGGTGGAAAGTGCCATGGTTTCGGGCGAAACGGGCTTTGGTACATATAAGTTCGATGGAAATGTGGAGTATACAGCATACGCACCCATACCGGGCACAAATGGATGGAGTGTATCCGTT
>CAYJPI010000138.1:5636-6662 GCA_964372005.1 uncultured Oscillospiraceae bacterium
TCAACGGAGGCGGAGATGCTTGCGCCCGCCATGCAATCTGCGTACACCATTGCCATTTTATGTGCCGTTCTGATTTTAGTCGGAATCGTTGTAGCAATTTGGCTCAGCGGCTCCATAAGCCGCCCCATCACGCTGTGCGCCGATCGTTTGCTTGCCCTTGCACATGGTGACCTTATGTCGGAAGTACCCGAAGTATCCACAAAGGATGAAACCAGCACGCTCGCAAACTGCACGAAGGATATCATCGGCAACTTATCCGAAATTATATTCGATCTAAAGCATTCGCTCTCACAGGTGGCCAGCGGTAATCTTAACATTGCACTTGATAAACAAAGCATATATGTTGGTGATTATGCACCGCTTTACGATTCCATTCGAGAGATCACACAGAGCCTATCTTCTACACTTTCGATGATCAGTTCCTCAACGGAGCAAGTCAACCAAGGGGGCGCGCAGGTGGCTACAGGCTCGCAGGAGCTTGCACAAGGTGCCGTAGAGCAAAGCACCGCAATCGAACATTTGGCGCAAACCATTGACCGTATAGCACAAAAAACAGCACAAACATCGAGCGATGCAACCGTTGCGAAATCTGCCAACGAAAAATCACAAGTAGCACTCGAAAGTAGCCGCCGGCAAATGCAAGATATGCTCGATGCTATGGAACAGATTAACAGCAAGGCAACGCAGATCGGCAACATCATCAAAACGATAGACGACATCGCATTCCAGACGAATATCTTGGCACTAAATGCGGCCGTAGAGGCGGCAAGAGCCGGTGAAGCAGGACAGGGCTTTGCAGTTGTTGCCGATGAAGTTCGAAACCTCGCCGCAAAATCAGCACAATCGGCACAGAGCACCGCAGCGCTTATAGAAGACACGATACGCGTTGTATCCAACGGAAACGATATTGCCGGCCAAACGTCCGCGTCCATTGGTATCGTTTATGACAGCGCGAAGGAGCTCGGTCACTTGGTAGATCGCATTGCCGTGGCCGTTGTAGACCAATCAAGCGAGGTTAGCAGCATC
>CAYJPI010000139.1:0-6659 GCA_964372005.1 uncultured Oscillospiraceae bacterium
TACTCACAAAAGCATAGAGAATACCAACAAGTATGATATAGATTTTCATAGCTTAAAGGGTTGCGTTTTGTGACCCTTCTTGTTATACTTGGATATATAGTGTGCGTAGTATATGCAAGTGGGAGGCGATAAAAATGGATCAAGCCAAATTATCCAAGATCGCAATGGAAAACATAAGATGTATGAGCTATATGTCCGATATAGATACCTTCGAAATGCTTTATGTTAACGAAGAAGGCAAGCGCTTGCTTGGGATAAAGGATGAAAGTGAAATACTACAAAAGAAGTGCTATGAATTGTTGCAAGATAAGCAAGAGCCTTGCGAGTTTTGCAATAACATGTTTTTAAAAAAAGACGAGCAGTTCACATGGCAACGATACAACAGCGTTATGAAAAGGGAATGTTACATGACCGCAACGCGCATAAATATCGACGGACGAAATGTGCGCCTTGAGGTGGCTGTTGACGTATCATCTCATAAACAAGAAATGGAAAAACTTGAAAATAAGCTTACAAATGAGGAAGTGATACTCAGGTGCATCCGCACACTTAGGGATCACGACGATATGGATGAAGCGATAGATGATCTATTGTCCATCATCGGTAAGTATTATGATGCGGACAGAACATACATATTCGAGTTCGATTATACCCTAAATGAGATGACAAACACAAACCAGTGGTGCAACGAGCATATCGAGCCCCAGCGTGACATTGTAGACAGAATGCCAATCGAAAAAATGGCACTATGGATAGAGCGATTCAAGAATGAAGGCGCATTTAGGGTATGCGATGATGAAGTGAACCTTGAAAAAAATGATTATACAAAAAACATCATGCAACTAAGAAAAATAAGCAGGCTTCTGGTTTCGCCGCTTATTCACAAGGGTAAAGTTATTGGATTCTTAGGGGCTGATAATCCTAGGAACAACTTTGAAAATATCGAACTTTTGAACTCGGTAGGGATTTTTGCGCTTGATGATATCCAAAAACGCAGGATGTATAATCAGCTGGAATACATGAGCTATACCGATGCCTTGACCGGGATGTATAATCGCAATAAGTACATTGATAGGTTGCGTGAGCTTGAGCAAAGCCCCCCCACATCTTTAGGTGTGGTATATGTGGATATTAACGGACTTAAGCAAGCGAACGACACATATGGGCATGTGTACGGCGACCAAATCATAGTTAAAGTTGCATCCCTTTTGAAGGGGATACTCGGAAAAGAAATCTATAGAGCCGGCGGCGATGAGTTTATTTCGTTTATGATAAACAAGAGCGAAAGTGAATTTAACAAAACTGTAAATGAGCTTAGGGAAAGAACTGAAGAGGAAGAAGGCTGCAGCGTTTCCATCGGGAGTATCTGGAAGCAAGGCAAGGTTGATGCCGCGAAGGAGATTATGAAATCGGATGATCTCATGTATGCGGAAAAGCAGAGCTATTATAAAACAATGCTTGGAAGCAGGATGAATAATCGCTCCAGTTTTGCAAGGCAGTTGATTGAAGAAATCGAAGCCGGAAGGTTTACCGTGCATTTGCAAGCCAAGGTTGAGCTTGCCACCGGGCTTATTAACGGCGCGGAAGCCTTGGTGCGCAAAGTTGATAAGGATGGCAATTTCATACCGCCCGATAAGTTCATCTCCATGTATGAGTTTGACAGGATAATCCGTCATGTGGACTTCTTCGTTCTTGAAACGGTTTGCAAGATGTTAAGGGAGTGGATAGATAACGAACATCCCTTGCCGATATCAATCAATTTCTCGCGCGTGTCGTTTATGGAACATAATATCGCAGATCAAATACTGGAGATATGCAATAAATATGATGTACCGCCGAAGTGGATAAATGTTGAAATAACCGAAACATCGGATAAGATGGATGTCGATGTTCTCAGGCGCAAAATTATCGATGTTAAGGAAAAAGGTTTCGCGGTATCGCTGGATGATTTCGGCGCACAGTACTCGAACCTCTTGATGCTAACTAATATGGAGTTTTCCGAGGTTAAGATTGATAAGAGCCTTGTAGACATGCTATGCGATAACCATAATAACAAGGTCGTTATGGAGCATACCCTCAAGATGGTTCAGGAACTAAAGAGCGCAACGTCGCTTGCTGAGGGTGTGGAAACCAAGGAACAGATGGATATGCTAAAATCATTCAACTGTGATTCCGGGCAAGGGTATTTCTTCCTAAAACCTTTACCCATAGCGGAATTTTTGGAAGTATACCTTGCACAGAGGCAGGGGGAAGAGAGCTAAGTACCTTGCACAATTATGCCGCGATTTAAACTTCATAGTAGATAGAATTAGCCACATAAAACCGTATTTCTTCACCCGTTTTGAATTTATCGATGGGGAGGAATGCGGTTTTTGCTTTTGACAATTGATGATTGCACATGCAAAAACGAGCCTCCGCGCTTACGCCTTGGCTCGTCCATAAGTTTAAAATCAGCCTATTATATTCCGAGCAATTCTCTTAGCTTGGATTCAAGTTCGCCATGTATTGCGGCAAGCTTATCCTTGAGTGCGGCGGCTGTGGGAGCATTTGCGCCGACGTAAAGCTTGAGCTTGGGCTCGGTGCCGGACGGGCGAATGCATGCCCAGGTACCGTTTGCAAAGAGAAGGCGAAGCATGTTAGAGGTGGGGAGGGTTAGCTTTTCAGTTTGACCGTTTGCGATGCGAACGCCCTTTGTGAAATCCTCGATCGACTCTACAGGATAGCTCGCCACCGATGCGGGAGGATTCTCTATCATCGCGGACATAGTTGAAGCTATGCTTTCCATGCCTTCCTTGCCTTGCAAGGTGTAGGAGGAAACTTGTTCGCCGAAATAACCGAAGCGCTCGTATATCTCATTCAAGCCTTCCACGAGCGTCATGCCGCGATCATTGTACGCAAGGCACATCTCAGCGGCAAGCATCGCCGCGCAGATAGCATCCTTGTCGCGTGCGAAGGTGCCTGCAAGGAAGCCGTAGCTCTCTTCAAAGCCGAATAGGAAGGTGCGGTCGCCCTTTGTAACGGCATTATCGATTTTCTCGGAGATGAAGCGGAAGCCGGTCAACACGTCCTCAATCTCAATACCGAAAGCTCTGCAGATGCTATCCGCAAGCGTTGTAGAAACTATCGACTTAACTACAAGCGCGTCCTTAGGAAGATTGCCGCGCTTTTCGTATGCGCACAAAATGTGATATAGGAGTAGGCAGCCTATTTGATTGCCGGTAAGAACGGTGAACTCGCCACTCTCATCAGCAACCGCGATGCCGAGGCGATCGGAGTCGGGGTCGGTTGCCAAAATAACCTGCGCACCGCTCGATTTTGCAAGCTCACGTGCAAGGTTGAATGCCTCAGGGTTTTCGGGATTCGGCGCGGAAAGGCCGGGGAAGTCACCATTTGGCATGGCCTGCTCTTCTACTACGGTAACATTGGTTACGCCGATGCGCGATAGTATCGTCTGTACGGGAACGCTCCCTGCGCCGAAAAGCGGTGTGTATACTATTTTGAGCGTATGGCCCTTTTCTTTTACGAGTTCGGGATACAGAAGAAGTGACATTGTTTTTTCGTAGTATACCTCGTCTACTTCTTTGCCGATCATGGTGAGAAGCCCTGCATCGATTGCGGACTTTTCATCCATCGATTTTGCAGAGAACCAAGGCGTTTTTTCGATTGCCGCTGTAACTGCATTCGCTTGGTCGGGGCCGATTTGGCCGCCATCTTCCCAATAAACCTTGTAACCATTATATTTCGAAGGATTATGGCTTGCTGTAATTACTATACCGGCGATGCAGTTAAGGTGGCGAAGCGTGAAGGAGAGCTGGGGAACTGCGCGGAGGCTCTCGAAAAGGTAAGTTTTGATGCCATGTCCGGTAAGAACTCGGGCGGCCGCGGCTGCAAATTCTTTAGAGAAATTACGCGAATCATAGCCGATTGCAACGCCACGTTCCTTCGCCCCGTCGATGGCGAGAAGATAGGAACAAAGCCCTGCTGTTGCGCGCTCTACAACATATATATTCATGCGATTTTCGCCAACGCCGAGTATGCCGCGTAACCCTGCGGTGCCAAACTCAAGCTCACGATAGAAGCGCTCCTCTATCTCCTTGTCATTTCCCGCGATGGATTTAAGCTCCTGCATAGAGCTTGCATCGAGCAACCCCGAATTAATCCACGCTTCATACCGTTCAAAATACCCCATCTTCATATGCCTCCTTAAGTTTTTTTTCACATTCCGCCGCCATCTTTGCATTTTCGGGTGGTTTGGTGGGGAATGACGTTTTTTTGATTTCATCGGGAAAAAATGGTTGCACAGTTTCGCCCATGTGCAAGAAAAGTCCCCTCGCAAAGCTGTAAACAAGTTGCTTGCCTGTGATAATATGGTCAAACATCTGTATACCGATACTGCGAAGCGCCGTATCGATCGTTGACGTGATCGCCGCATCCTCCTTGGATGGTGAAGGATCACCGCTTGGGTGATTATGCACAAGTAATACGCTATGCGCCCTGTGCAAGAGCACCGTTTCAACCACTGTGCGCGGGTATATGGGCGTTTCGGTGAGCGAACCCACCGCGAGCTTCGTTGTGTGCAGTATCTCGCGCCGTTTGTTTAGGCTTACAACATATGTGCATTCATATCTTTCGCCTGATGATATTTCTATAGCGTATCTTGCGGCCGCTTCAGCATTGTCGATAGCCATTTTCGCGCCGGATTGCGCCCGCTCCTTTAGTAGCCTTCGTGCGAAGCTACCATATGCATGGAGCTGAAAGGCGGATTTCTCACCAATCCCCTCGACACGGCGAAGTTCGCCGATCTGTGCGGTGAATACATTTTCAAGGGAACCGAATTTTTCCATCAGTCGATGGCCGATATCATTCGTGTTTACCCGAGGTATGCTGAATGTAAGAAGAAGCTCAAGCACCTCATGCGGTGCGAAATTATCCAAACCTTCTTCCAAGTATCGTGCACGTAGCCGTTCCCTGTGTTTCTCATGCATCGCTTATTCCCCCTTATTTTAATGTATTCTAACAGGATTTACAATGCCAAAATGAGTTAAACTAATATTTTTTTGTAAATTTATTTCTTCAAAATCAAAATCACAGACATTTTTCAAGTTTTTTGCGCACTCGTTGCAGTGCATTATCGATGGTTTTAGCGCCTTTGCCAAGCCGTTTGGCGATGTCGGTATAGCTTAGCCCACTAAGATAGAGGCTTAGCGATTGTTTTTCGAGAGGGGATAGGCTGCTCGAAATTTGTTCTGTTATGTTGGCATATGCTTCGCGCCCGAGAAGCATTTCCTCGGGGTCGGATATATGTTCGCTGCCCAAAACGTCGGACAATGCAAGCTGTGCATTGTCATCACCGACGGGCTTGTTTAGCGATATATACGAATTAAGCGGCATATGTTTTTGCCTTGTTGCTGTTTTTATTGCTGTGATGATTTGCCTCGTTATGCAAAGATCCGAAAAAGAAAGGAACGAATCATTTTTCTTAGGATCATAGTCGCGGATGGCTTTGTAAAGGCCGATCATACCTTCCTGCACAAGATCTTCCCTGTCTGCACCCACCAAAAAATATGCGCGAGCTTTCGCACGGACGAAGTTTTTATGGCGCGTATACAGATGCTCCTCAGCGCCGGCATCCCCTGCATGTGCAAGGGATACCAGCTTTTCATCATTCATAAGTTCGTATGCGTTTTTGCTTACGGTTTCATCCATAACAAAGCATTCCTAAATGCCGTCTTGGCGACGCTTTTCGAATAGAAGCACAGCCGCAGCAACCGATGCATTGAGAGATGTCACCGGCCCAACTATCGGGATGGATACGACATAATCGCAGTGCTTTTTAACGAGCGGGGTTATCCCTTCGCCTTCATTTCCGATAACGAGTGCAAGCGGTCCTTTCAAATCTACCTCATGCATAGATGTGCCATCCATGTCCGCGCCTGCAATCCACAGCCCTTCCTTCTTTAGGGTTTCGAGGGCGCTTGATATATTGGTCACCCTCGCAACGGGGATGTATTCCACTGCACCTGCGCTCGAGCGAGCAACCGCGGATGTAATGGATGCACTGCGACGTTTGCCGATAACAACGCCATGTGCCCCTGCGCATGATGCACTCCTGAGTATCGAACCGAGGTTGTGGGGATCAAATATCTCGTTAAGCACGATGATGAAGGGATCTTCGCCTTTTTCCTTCGCCTTGGCAAGCATATCCTCGATCGATATGTATTGTACCTCGGGCATGTATGCGATGATGCCTTGATGATTGCCCGTCTTATTTCCGTGGCCGAATGGCAAGCAAATTTCATCGAGCTTGGACTTTTCAACCTCACGAATCGGAAGTTTCTTGTCGCGTGCAAGTCCCACAATTTCGCGAAGTGAACCGTCGAAGTCCTTTGTTACGAGGATGCGATCGATGCTTCGGTCATTCTTGAGCGCTTCCCTAACCGCATTTCTTCCCATGAGGAAATAGGGTCCTTCAAGCTGTTCCGTGGTTTCGTCAAAGCTATCGGCCTGCTCATTTACGGCATTCATGCGGACGTTTTCGCGGGTTTCTTCCTCGCGGTATGGCCTATCTTGATAAGGCTTACGGCCGCTGTTGTAGCCGCCGCGCTCGCCACCTTGATAGGGCTTACGATCGCTGTTGTAGCCGCCGCGTTCGCCACCTT
>CAYJPI010000140.1:0-2950 GCA_964372005.1 uncultured Oscillospiraceae bacterium
GAAAAATCCGAAATAACTTTTGGGGAGGAAATTATGACACAAACGGTGAAAAAACGCACTCTAACCATTTTAACCCCGGCGCTACTGCTCGCATTATTCTTACTTGCTTTTACGCAGGTGGGTTTTGCGGCGAAGGGGGATGATTTTGTAGCGAGCGAGGGACTGGATGTGAACGGAGATCCTGTCACCATCGGCGCAAGCATAACCTTCATGGTGCTCACCGAACCTTCGGGCGGTAACCCGGGAACCGTGCAGGTGGGGGATAATTACAATGCCTCTATTGACCGTACCGCCACAGGAGCAATCACAATCCCCACAAGTGTAACAAACAGTGGCAACGCCTATAGTGTAACAGAGCTTGGAAAATATGCATTTATATTTAGAGACCAAATAAATGCCATCACCATCCCGGATAGTGTAACCACAATAGGTGAGTCTGCATTTTTCTATTGTTCAAATTTAGCCTCCGTCACCATTGGGAATGGTGTAACTTCCATTGGAGAAAGCGCCTTTCACAATTGCGAGGCTTTAACGTCCATTACTATTCCGGATAGCGTGGTGTCGATTGGAAGCAGTGCATTTGTCCGTTGCACTGCATTAGACTCTGTTACCATTGGAAGTGGCTTAATTTCTATTGAAAATGGTGCATTGGGTGAGTGTTCAAACTTGAGCGAAATCAAAGTGGATCAACGCAATACTACTTTCGCAAGCGATGGCGGTGTGCTATTCAACAAAAGCAAAACTGAGCTTATCGTCTATCCCCCCAACAAGAGCGACAGTAGCTATACCATCCCGGATGGCGTTACATCGATTGGCGAAGACGCATTTTCCAAGTGTACCAACTTAACCTCCGTCACCATGGGTGATAGCGTAACTTCAATTGGGGTGCTTGCTTTTTTCTCGAGTAAAAACTTAACCACCATCACCATTGGTGCTGGCGTAACCTCGATTGAGGATTCTGCTTTTTTCAATTGCACCGCCTTACGCACGCTTTACTTAGAGGGGGATGCGCCTACTCTTGGTAATTTCGCGTTTCAAAATATCGCTAAAGATGCCGTATTTTATGTTCCGGAGCAATATGCCACCAATTGGAGAAATGCACTTCCCGGCTTCACCATAGAGGTCGCTTCCTCCTCTCGCACGCCCAACTCCTCTTCCGGCATAACAGGCTCTCCGCGCATCGTGTCTCGCAGTATAAGCAAGGGTGGCATTGAGGTAAGTGGCCAGATTGCCGGCAATGCGGGGCTTGTTGTAGAAGATATTACACCTTTGCCCTATACAGGTCAACTCATACGAGCGGTGGATATTTCTATCGATGGGGATTACAATGCACCGTTAACCATTACCTTCAAGCTTAGATCGGCCTATGCGAACAAAAGCATCACAATCGCGCATATGGTGGCCGGCGCAGAGGAAACATATACCGTAACAGCCGATGAAAGCGGCGATGCGGCTATCGAAGTGAATCATTTATCTCCATTCTATGTGTATACAGGTGCGCAGGAGATGCATGTGCCCGAAGTCGTAATCGATCCGCCAAAAACGGGCGATGCGGTCGCTCCCGTGGGTATTGTGCTCATGGCAATCGCGGCAATATCCGCTATTATGTTGCGCAAGAAGCTTGCATAGGGTATCATCATCCGCAACAAAAGCCCCGTCGTTTTGACGGGGCTTTTGTTATTCCGTTTTTTGGGTTCTATAGCTCTATATCCGTGCGCTACTTACCAAGGCGTGCGTGCATGGTGTTCCGTACAGCGCGCAATATATTCTCGTAGCCGGTGCACCTACAAAGGTGGCCGGAGAGAAGCTTGCGCAGTTCATCATCCGAGTAACACTTGCCCGATTCAAGTATGGCCACAGCGGTCATAATGAATCCCGGCGTACAAAAGCCGCACTGAACGGCCGCCTCATCAATGAAGGCACGTTGGATGTCGGACAGGCTACCATCTGGGTTTGCAAGCCCTTCCAGCGTGAGGATCTCTTTGCCATGCGCCCATGCGGCTAGGTAGATGCAGGCTGTAACGGCCGCGCCATCCACCAGTACGGTACATGCGCCACACTCACCCACATCACATCCCTTTTTTACGGATGTAAGGGAGAAATCGTTGCGAAGCATGTCTGCCAACGAGGCACGCGTATCTATCATTCTCTCAACGGTTTTTCCGTTGATCATACATTGTACAAGCTTATATTGCGCCATTAGAGCACACCTCCCGCAAGTTTAATGGAGCGCCTGAGCGCACGCTTCGTAAGCTCAATAGCTATATGTTCGCGGAACGCCTTGCTTGCGCGCCAGCTATCACGCGGCCGAATATCCGAAAGCACGGCTTGTGCACACTCTTCCACCATCTCAAGCGACAAGGCTCGGCCTTTCGCAACCGCCTCTGCGTTTGCAGCACGTAGCGGCACAGGCCCGGCCACACCGTATGCGATGCGCACATCTTCAATAGCCTTCTTATCATCCGTTAATTTTACGTTAACGGAACATCCAAGTGTAGCGATGTCCATCGCATTACGCATGGCATATTTGATGTAGTGCCCATGGTAACCTGCGTACGATGCCTTCGGTATGCACAGCGCCACCTGTATTTCATCGGGGCGAATGTCTACCTTGCCGGGAGAGATGTAGAATTCCGATATGGGAATGCGGCGCGTGCCGTCTTTGCCCTGCAATTCCACAATCGCATCCCATGCAAACAAAGTGGATGCACTGTCCGCCGATGTAACACCATTGCAGGTGTTACCGCCGATGGTGCCCATATTGCGAATCTGCGGGCCGCCGATGGTATCCACCGCCTCGCCCAAAACGGGTATATGCTCTTGGATAAGTGCATTGTTTGCGATGGCGGTGAAGTTCGCAAGCGAACCGATGCGCAGTTCACCTCCCTCTGTGAGGGAGATTTCGCGCATGGCATCAATCGAGAATATACTGATTAGTTCCTTTCCGGCG
>CAYJPI010000140.1:2960-5666 GCA_964372005.1 uncultured Oscillospiraceae bacterium
TGCCTTCGCGCATTTGCACGAGCACATCGGAGCCACCGGCGATGATCTGTGCTTCGGGATGTGCGATGCGCAGGGCAATCGCCTCCTGCACGCTATACGCCTCGTAGAGAGCCTTTAGATCATACATGTGCTATACCTCCTTATTGCGAAAATGCTCAAACAGAACATGCGGTGTCATGGGAATTTGGTTGATCGCCTTCCCTGTGGCTTGCAATACCGCATTCCGAATAGCCGGCGCAACGGGGCATGCGGGCGGTTCGCCTAGCGAACGTGCACCGAATGGATGTGTCGGCTCGGGATTTTGCACAAACACGCACTCGAGCGATGGATGATCCATAAAGGTGGATAGCTTATAATCGAGAAAATTATTGTTGTATACTTTGCCGCTCTTCTCATCATACAATAGCTGTTCGGACATCGCAAAACCGATGCCCATGCTCATACCACCATGCACCTGCGCTTCCGCCAGCTGCGGATTGATAAGCGTACCGCTATCATGAACGCTTAAAATCTTCACAAGCTTCACCTTGCAAAGTGGGATATCTACCTCAACTTCTGCGAAGCAAGCCCCCACGGACATGGCATTCGTGCGCACATGCATGGTGGATTCCGCACCAAGGTGTTGTGAATCGCTCGTTGAGTAAAGTGCGGCGGTGGCAAGGTCTCCAAGGCTCATGCAAATGCGCCCATCGATCTTGCGGATGATGTGCCCATCGACGATGTCCATGTTCTGTGCGCTTTCGCGGGTCAAACGTTCCGCGTAATTGAGTATCTTCTCGCGCAACTGCTTCGCCGTTTTTGCTATGGCCATTCCACCCACATATGTTTGGCGGGAGGCATAGGCACCCATACCATACGGCGTTACATCCGTATCCTGACAGCTGACCACATGCACATCTTCCATTGGAACGCCAAGTGCATCGGCGCACATCTGGGCGTACACGGTATCACAACCTTGTCCAATTTCGGTTTCACCTGTTTGCAACTGAAGCGATCCATCCTGATTGAGGATCATACGACATGAGGACGATTCAAGCGCGAACGGCCACACGCCACTGTTGTAGAAGAACATTCCTACACCAACACCGCGGCGTATAGGTCCCGTTTCTGATGCGTATGCGCGCACCTTCTCGTCATACCCGAACGTTTTGCGCCCTTCTTCGAGTGCCATTCGGAAATTATCCGCATAGTTCTCGGTGTAGAAAGCAGGATGCACAAAACCCTTGTTCATCACATGTTGCATGCGCCACTCGTAAGGCGCAATGCTGAGCACCTTACAGATATCATCAGCATGGCTTTCCCCTGCAAATATGGCTTGCGGAACGCCGTAACCACGCATTGCGCCACCCACATTGCGATTTGTAAACACGGTATACGCATTGCACTCCACATGTTCACAGCGATACAAGTACATGAGTACATCGAGGCTATTGACGCATATGCCATGTCCGTGCGATGCATACCCGCCCTGGTTCGAGTACCCTTCTATGCGCCTTGCAACGGGTGTTCCATCCGGCTTCACCCACGTTTCGAGATGGTAGCAGATCGCATGGCGCACGCGCGTGTTAACGAATGTTTCCTCTCTCGTGGTGTCAATCTTTACACGCCTGCCGCCAAGTTGCGTCGTTAAGAAAGCACAAAGCGGTTCATACAGCGCATCCTGCTTGTTGCCGAAACCGCCGCCGATGTACGGCTTTACAATGCGCACCTTGCCCCAAGGCAGGCCAAGCGCCTGCGCAACGATGCGGCGAACGATGTGTGGAATCTGCGTGGAGGACGTAACAACGATGCGGCCTTGCTCCATCTGCGCATAGCAAATGGGATTTTCAATGTGGCAATGCTGCACGGTTGGTGTGTCATACCAGCCTTCCACATGAATCAAGGATGAATCCTTGATCGCTTCATCGAAATTGCCCAGCGAAATGGCGGTATGCCCCAAAATATTGTTTTTGAATGCATCGTGAAGCTGAGGTGCGCCATCCTTCATGGCTTCCACGGCATCGAGCACAACGGGGTATTCTTCATACACCACATCGATGGCCGCCACGGCACGCGCGGCGGTGATGGCATCCTCGGCGACAACTACGCATACATCATCACCATAGTATCGCACACGATCCGTGAGGAGCTTGCGGTCTTCCACATCGCGGTGTGCCGCTTCCAAACTCCATGGATGACCGGCCGTTCCAAAACAGATATCCGGCACATCGAAACAGGTGATGACCTTCACCACGCCATCCATCGCCAGCGCTTTGGATGCATCGATGGAGACCACCCGCCCATTCCCGATGGTGGCGTGTTTGACCTGTGCGATCAACGCATCGCCGCACAGGTCATCCGTAAACATGGTGCGCCCGGTTACCTTTTCGTATCCGTCGACGCGCGTTTCATTTTTTCCTACTCGCATTATGCTACCTCGGTCGGCATTTCTTTCTCGGCTCTCGCCTGTTCTAAGATTTTGTCCTTGAAGATGTACTTATTGCAGACCCAGTACACGAGAATCGTGACGGGAATGGATACGAACATACCATAATCGGGTATGAAGATGTTGGTGACGATACCGGACGCCAACGCCACAATGGAGGAGATGGAGAACGCCGCCTTGATTTTCGATGCTTTGAGCGAGTATTTTTCTTTGAAGAAAAGATAATCGGCCACAAACAAACCGAGGATCGGGCAGAAGATCAAACCAACCAAGTTTACCCA
>CAYJPI010000140.1:5676-6629 GCA_964372005.1 uncultured Oscillospiraceae bacterium
CAACAGGGATTTCTTCTTGATGGGGAGCACGGAAGCAAGTGCCAGCGCCGAGGAGTACAGGCTCTCTGCGCTACTCGTCCATGTGAGGAGCAATATGAGCGCGATGGCGAAACCGCCGATGCCGAGTGCACCGAAAATTTCGGGAATATTGTCAAGGCCGGTCGCCGCGCTCGTAATGGCACCGCTACCGAGCACAATGCCCGCGCCACCGATGAAGGCCAATGTCGTTGCGATGATGGTATCCTTGCGCGAACGCGAGAAGCGCGAAAGATCGGGCGCTTGCAGTGGCGCGTTGATCCAAAGTGCAACGATAACCGAAACAACGTAGATAAATGGTTGCGGGTCTACCGGCATGTTGCCGAACAAAGTCGAAATGCCATGCAAACGCTCCGTCTGTACGAGAGCGAGGATGAATATGAATGTGATGATGGGAATAACCAGGCGAGATAAAATGCTCAGCCCACTAAAGCTTCCCCAAACCGTTGCAACAAATATGAGGTTAAGCACGATGCCTGCGATGGCAAACCCAAGGGGTGTGGCGAAGAAGTCGAAGTAGAGTGCAAACATTTCCACAACCACGATAACGCCGATTCCTGCCCAGCCGAGCATAACCATAACGAACATGACCGATACCACACGTCCGCCCATATTGCCTAGGAAATATTTCATTATTTCGTAACTTGAAAGACCGGTTTCCGCACCGATGTTCGAGATGAGAATTGCGAAAAAAGCGAGTATTGCCGTGCCAAGTATAATGGCCAAAAGTGCTTCGGATAGTGTAAGATACGTACCTACCAAGCTTCCAAAGAGCATGGTCGCCACCGAGAAGAGGAGTCCGAGCCAGATGGATAGAACCTTGACCCAGCTTTGCCTATTCTCCTTGCTAATCGCCTCTGTTCCGTAGGAGCCGGCTTGTTTGTTGGTATTTTCCATAGCAATCTCCATTCTGCCTT
>CAYJPI010000141.1:0-3517 GCA_964372005.1 uncultured Oscillospiraceae bacterium
AAAAGGCACGAGCATAACCATGCCGAAGAATCCGTATACGACCGAAGGGATACCTGCCAAAAGTTCCACCGCAGGTTGCAAGACCTTACTTACCCTCTTGGATGCAAACTTAGAAAGGTATATTGCCGTCAACAAGCCGATAGGCACGCCTATCACGATTGCACCGGCTGTTACATAAATGCTACCCAAAATCATGGGGAAGATTCCGTACAAGTCGCTTCCGGGCTTCCATGTGTCGCCTAGGAGGAAGTTTGCAGGGCCTATCTCAAATATAGCAGGGACGCCATTTGCAAACAAGAATACACATATAACCGCAACCGACAAGACGGATACGCATGCCGCGAGCAGAAACAGCACCTTTGCCGCAGTCTCCTTAAAGCTACCGCCTTTTATTACCGGCCTATCGTCTTTTACTTGTTCCACTTCGTGCCCATTAGGTTCGTTTTGCATCGCTTAATCCTCCCAAAATTGAACCGCTTTTTCTCTTCGAGTTAAAAAATAAGTAATAATATAATCTCATGTTTTTTCCATTCATTTATTAGGTGTTCGGCAGGATTTAACCATTGCCGCCAATAAATACACCCACATTAAGTCATTACAGGCCTAAAGGGTCGGACAAAAATCCGACCCTCATTGAGGAGTCACGGCCTAAGTGCGAGAGCCGTCCGTTTGGCGAAGCGCCCCGTGATCCCAAGAGATTTTGTGTGTCGCTTATTGTACTGCATCCCAGGTTGCGGTTTCGCCGAGGTAGATGCTCTTTACGCTTGCGGCAGTCATGCTATCCATGGGGTTCTCGTTGTTTACGATAACCGCGATGCCGTCCATAGCTACCGGGAAGTGTACGAGGCCTGCAGCTGTTTCGCTGTCCTTAACATTGCGCGATGCCATGCCGAGGTCGCATGCGCCATCGATAGCGGCTGTCATGCCTGCGGAAGAACCGGTCTGCTGGATTTCAACGGTAACGGCGGGGTTGATGGTTGCATATGCTTCTGCGAGCTTCTCTACGAGGGGGCCAACCGATGTGGAGCCGGCTACAACAACCTGGCCTTCAATGCCTTCTGTAGCAACGTCTGCATAGGGAGCGGCATCGGATGCTGTGGGGATGTAACCCTCTTCCATTGCGATTGCCTGTCCTTCAGCGCTCATCATGAACTTTACGAACTCCTGTGTCTGTGCGCTGGCGGCGGTGAGCTCGCCCATGGTTGCGATGTTGAAGGGACGTGCGATTGTGTACGAACCGGAGAGGATGTTCTCAACCGTGGGTGCAACGCCATCGATCTGAACAGCCTTAACGGTGTCGTTCAAAGAACCGAGGGAGATGTAGCCGATGGAGTATTTATCCTGCTGTACGGAGGTCATAACAGCGCTTGTGCCGTTGAAGATCGCTGCGTCGATTGTTGTTGCATCGGCCTCATCAGCATCGAGAACACCGAAGAGCTCTACGAATGCGCCGCGTGTGCCGGAACCGTCTTCACGGGAGTTTACGTTAACAAGTTCGCTTGTGTCAAAGTCGGAAGCAGGTGCTTCTTCTGCTGCGGGTGCTTCTTCTGCGGGTGCTTCTTCTGCCGCGGGTGCTTCTGCTGCAGGGGCTTCTGCTGCGGGTGCTTCTTCTGCCGCGGGTGCGCAACCTGCGAACAGGCCTACTGCCAACATAAGGGACATTGCGATGGTCATAATCTTCTTCATAATTTTCTTTCTCCTAAACTTTTATGCGATTATCATACACAACGGTTATCATGTACAAATACGGTATAAATCAAAAATAAGTAAAATCTTTTATATATATAGCGGTTTTTGTAAATTCATACCTGCCCGTAAGTTACCGCATCACCCCCCATAGGACAAATATTACGTTAATTGTAATGTAAAATCGCATTTCAAACGCTTTCTACCCCCTCATCACCATAACAACAAAAAAACTACCGTTCAAGCGGTAGTTTTTTGTTGATTTTCTACGTGATATTCTGTAAAATGTTGTTATCCCACACACGATAAATGGGATATATATAAAAAAACAGGGGGTACACATCATGAAGAAACTCATCACACTTTCACTTGCCGCGATTATGCTATTTACATTAAGCGCACCTGCTTTCGCGGCCGACTTGAACGAAAAGTTCATGGGCGGCGAATTGGCGGAAGGCAAACTTCCCGTTATTAGTGTTGACATGGCATTTAGCAACACGCTCTACACCGGTATGATTGCCGAGGGAGTTAACACGGTGCTCATCGAAGGAATACCCGTTGATGTGAGTAACGGCGGCATCTCCTATGCACAACTAAACGCGATTGGCACAATACTCGTAGGTTTATCCGCAGTGTCACCAGAAAAAGTTGCCGAAGTCGCACAAGGCATAAGCGTGAATGCGGACGGTTCTATCAACTTTGGCAACACAACCTTGCCTTTCCCGAACAAAGAGAATGATAGCAGTATTCAATGCTCATATAATGGCGTGAAATACATCCTTCACAATAATGCTATTATGTACTTGAACGAGCAAATGTTAGGAATCACAAACAGCTTGGGGCAATACATCCCCTTTGTTTTCGCCGTGGATAACACTTCCTCTTCAAACGGTTCAACCACCAAGCAAGAGGTTGTGAGCGTTAAGGTGGTTGAAAAGGGAGTAACCGCGAGTAACATTCAAGGCGATTTAGCGAGCGCGATTGGTGCTTCCTCACTTACATCGACTTCGGTTGATGACGGTGCGGGCAGCTTCACCCTCACCTTCGACATAACTCAATATGTAAAAAACCAGAGCATAGAAACGCTACAATACTGGCAGAGCAATCCGGCTGAATTAGTAGGCTTCACTGTCGGCGCAGACGTCTCCGTTTTGGTTGAACTAAGCGAAGTGGCGGTTCAATCCTCTTCTAACTCCTCGGCCATCCAATCCTCTGCTGTAGGTTTTGACGCGCTATTGTATTTATACCAAAACGGTGAGTATGTGATAGCCGCAGAAAACCAACTGATTTTCAATTCCGAATACAGCCTTAATCTCGGCTCCTTACTCACAAAAGGATCCATCATTAATTCCGATAGCTCGTCCTTAGAAGGATCCGGCTCTAATCCCAATATCTTAATAATAGAAGAAAAACCCATCTCTAATTCCGACAGCTTACGCTTAGATGGCTTAGATGAACCAATATTATTAGAGCCACTATCGGGGAATAAACCCTCGTTTTTATGGTTTCTCGAAAATAAAGGATAGTCTATTGAACCATAAAAGGGGCTGTTGCAATTTGTTGCAACAGCCCCTTTGTTACATCTACATACCCAGCAATTTCATATAAGCTTCGATGCCGTTTAGTATCGCCTCTTCATCATAATGAAAGTGCGAGCTTCCGAGCGGCGGAAAACCGCTGTACTCGCTTATACCAACAAAGAATAGCAAGCCGGATACCTGCTGCTGGTAGTACGAGAAGTTATCGCCGATCATCGACAGGCCGATGGCCTCTACCTTGCCTTCCATGCGCGCTTCAAACTGCGATGTAAGCGATGTGGGGTTCTCGACGG
>CAYJPI010000141.1:3527-6614 GCA_964372005.1 uncultured Oscillospiraceae bacterium
ACCCGGCAAGTATGTTCTCGATACGCTCGGTAATAAAGCTGTGCGTCCCACGCGAAAATGTCCTAAGCGTACCTTTGATGATTACCTTGTCGCATATGATATTCCTAACCTCGCCGCCGTGTATCTCTCCTATTATAAGTGATACCGGCTCTTCGGGGTTGCTGGAGCGCGAAATTAAACTTTGCAATACCGCGATAAGCTCGGCCGCACCGACTACCGCATCGATACCCTTTTCGGGGTTGGCTCCATGTGCAGACTTGCCGCGCACGATAAGATCAAATCCCGTTGACTGTGTTAGGAAGTCACCTTTCCTCACGCCATACCTGCCCATTCGCAATTGCGGAAAAAGATGAAATGCGTATAGGCAAGTCACGTCCGGGTCCTTGAGCGCTCCTGCCTCAATCATCTTCACCGCTCCTGCTCCGCCATCGCCGCCGGGCTGGAAAAGTAGCACCACATTACAGGGCGGTTGTGCTGTTGCAAGATTGTTCGCAAGCATGAGTAACGCCGTCATATGCCCGTCATGGCCGAGCGAATGCATCATCCCATCGTTCGTGGATCGATAATCGAATGTAGAATACTCTTCCACTTCCTCGCCATCCATCTGCGCTACGAATGCTATGCACTTATTGGTGTCGCGGCCGCGGAACACCGCCTTAACGCCCGTTCCTGCGATTGTGCTAACGTCATCCACGCCGCATTTTTTTAGATAAGATAGTATGTACGCCTGTGTCTGATGCTCCTCGTTCATCCTTTCCGGGATTTTGTGGAGCGCCTGCCTAACCCGCGCGCATTCGTCACGAAGCGCCGTGGCAGTTTCGCTTGGTTGCATGATGTTCTCCTCATTTCTCCTTATTGCGTTTGCCGACGGAGGATCTCTTTTCTTCGCCCTTCATTAACCTCTTTATATTGTCCTTATGGCGCACGACTATGAGCGCCCATACCACGAATATCAATATCACCAGCGGTAAGTTTGTGTTCATATAAATGATAATTACCGTTATCAAACATACCGTAGCCGCGAACAATGCCATTATCGATACCGTCTTATACACAACGAACGCAAGCGCGGCCGCGGCAGTAGTAATCGCACCTGCAAGCGGCGATATGAACCAGATGATGCCAAAGCTCGTCGCCACACCCTTGCCGCCTCGAAAGCCGAGGAACACAGGGAAGTCATGGCCGAGTATCGTCATTACCGCACATAGCATTGCACCCATCTCGCCTGCGATAAGCCTTCCGAGTATTACGCCGAGCGCACCCTTTAGAAAGTCACCCGCGAAAGTGAGTAGCCCGGACTTTGCACCATACACGCGGAACATATTGGTTGTTCCTGCGTTGCCACTGCCATGCTCGCGCACATCCTCCTTGAAAACCAGCTTGCTTATGATTACCGCAAACTGCAAATTGCCGATCAAATAACCGACAATCGCCGCCAGTACATAATTCCACCACGCCATCCCTTAGTCCTCCTTGCCGCGTGCGCGGATGATTAGGCGAATGGGCGTACCTTCAAAGCCGAAAGACTTCCTGAAGTAGTTTTCAAGATAGCGTTGATACGAGAAATGCATCAGCTTAGGATCGTTAACCTTGATAACGAATGTCGGCGGCTTGATGCTGACCTGCGTGATGTAATAAAGCTTAAGCCTCCTGCCCTTGTCGCTAGGCGGTTCTGTAGCATTGATGGCCTCGCTCAGGATATCATTTAGTATACCGGTTGATATACGCTTGGTAGCTTCGCCATAAACATTGTCCGCATGTTCGATCATCTTGTTCACGCGCTGTCCAGTAAGTGCACTTGTGAATAACATAGGAACATAACTCATGAACGCGAGATGCGCGCCGAGATCCTTCTTGAACTTGTGCATGGTGTGGGTGTCCTTCTCGATAAGATCCCACTTGTTTATTACAAGAACACTCGCGATACCCTCTTCGTGGACATATCCTGCAATGCGTACATCCTGCTCGCTTATGCCGAGCTCTGCATCGATAACGATAAACACAACATCGGCTCTACGAATAGCACCGAGCGAACGGATAACGCTGTAACGCTCGATGGTTTCATCCTCGATGGCACGCTTCCTGCGTATGCCTGCGGTATCAATTAGCACATAGTCGCGGCCGTTTTGCGAAAAGGGCGTGTCGATACTATCGCGCGTGGTTCCTGCAATCTCGCTAACGATGGTACGATTATCGCCGAGAAGCGCATTTACAAGGCTGGATTTGCCAACATTGGGGCGGCCCGCAACGGCGATGTTTATCGGCTTCTCTTCATCATCCTCGTCATCAACACGCGGAAAGCCCTTCACCACTTCATCGAGAAGATCGCCAAGCCCAAGCCCCTGCGTGCTCGATATTGTGATGGGGTCGCCAAGCCCGAGCGAATAGAACTCGTAGGCATTATCCTCGAATTTCTGCGCATCGACCTTGTTAACCGTAAGCACCACGGGCTTCTTCGAGCGGCGCATCATCTCCGCTACTTCCATGTCCGCCGCGGTCATACCCTCTCGGCCGTCAACCATGAATATGATTACATCCGCCGTCTCAATTGCGATTTCCGCTTGGCGGCGCATTTGCACGCTTATGATGTCCTCTTTGGCAGGTTCGATACCGCCTGTGTCGATCAATGTGAATGGGTAGTTCAGCCATATCGCATCCTGATATATGCGATCGCGCGTAACGCCCGGCGTATCCTCAACGATGGATATACGCTTGCCGACTATGCGATTAAAGAATGTGGATTTTCCCACATTCGGGCGGCCTACTACCGCGACGAGCGGTTTGCTCATAGTGTTTCCTCCTGTTAATTCTAACCCTCAATAATAATTGCCTTAAGAGAGAATTAGAAAATGCTATTTTCATAGTGCCTAAACAATGCGCGCGCAAGTTCATCTCCACCGCCACGCAATGCGATTACATTTATACCGAGCGCGTCTTTTACATCGCTCACGCTCATCCCATCGAGGAATACATCCTCCGTTTCCCTTAACATATTTCCGGGGATGAACAAAGTATCCTCCGTGATATTGTCCTTGAGTGATTTTACTATATCCGTTCCCGTAAGCAAACCACCTACATGGATGCTTT
>CAYJPI010000142.1:0-3090 GCA_964372005.1 uncultured Oscillospiraceae bacterium
CAAGAGCCATGCCGTTGACTCTTCGTATACCTGCCTGGTTTCGCGGATATCGTCCGCATCGAGTATTACATTGCCCTGCGCATCCACAACACGTGTGAAGCTTAACGGCTCCTTGTATTCTCCACCGGATGCGATAGTTCCAAACGCGGCCGACATCTGTATCGTTGTAAGCCCCGATGTTCCGAGAACAACGCCCGGCCCGTCAACATTAATCTGAGAAGCCACCGCGCCCAAGTTTACCAAGTACTGCGCGGCAATTTCGGGGGATGTGTAGTCGAATAGCGTATTCGCCGCCACGACATTGAGAGACGATACAAGCCCTTGGCGAAGTGTAACCGGCCCTACCCATCTTTCACTGCCTATGTTGGGATATCCAAGCTCGGTACCCCATCCCTCGATGGGTGCTTCAAAGTTTAATATTACACTCGCAGGCGATGCTCCGGCATCGAGAGCAGGGCCATAAACCGCAAGCGGCTTGATCGATGAACCAACCTCCATATAGCTTTGCCTTGCGCGGTTGAAACTTTTTCTTATCGTCGGAGTGTCTCTGCTTCCCACAATTGCGCGCAATTCGCCCGTATGATGGTCGATAACCACGGCAGAAGCTTGGGGTTGTTGCGTTGTTATTACCGTGTTGTCCGACAGTGTTTCAACCGTCTGGTTCTTGTTAGGGTCGGCAAGCTGGGGATATTCCTCCCAAGTTGAAAGCGTCTCCTGCACGGTGTTTTGTATTTCGGGATCGAGAGTGGTGTATATGCGGTAACCGCCCGTACGCAATTCGTTTTCTATATTGTTTCGGTTTGCGGCCGTATCGGTAAGATCACGCTGTTCTAGTAGATGCGTTACAACATCCGTGATTGCATATTCCACAAAATGAGGGCTTTCATAGAATTGCGTCTGCGCCGATGTTTCCATAATGTGCACGGTCTCGGTCAGCGCACTTGCATACTCTTCGCCCGATATAAACCCGTTTTCGTACATGTCGGCGAGCACTTCATTCGTGCGGTTTTCGGTGTAGTGCCAATTTGCACCGTCATTATTGTACATATTGAGGCGCGGATTATATCTGTAAGGGTTTTGCGTAAGCCCTGCGAGCATGGCGCATTCCCTTATAGTAAGCTCGGAAAGTTCCTTGCCGAAATAGTCTTTCGCCGCGGTTTTCACGCCGTAATTTGAGCTTCCTAAGTGGATATCGTTGAGATACGCTTCTAAAATTTCGTCCTTCTCCATCTCGGTTTCAAGCTCTAGCGCGAGATAAATTTCCTGGATCTTGCGCTTATATGTGCGCTCGGATGTTAGAACCTTATTCTTAATAAGCTGCTGTGTGATGGTGCTTCCGCCGGATGCGTTGCTGTTTCCGAGCACTTCAATGGCAGCATTAACAAGGCGCTTGATATCAACGCCGTCATGGTAATAAAAGCGTACATCCTCAACTGCTACGAAAGCATTTGTAAGATTATCGGGGATGTTTTCGATGTCAACCCATTCCCTGTACTCGATATCGGCGATGCTTGTTAGCATGTTTCCGTCCATGTCATAGAGATAGCTCGTCCTGTCCGACTTGGTGAGCTGAGCAAGATCGATCGACGGCACAGTCTCGACATACGCCTTCACAACCCCGACAAACGCGCCAAGTGAAGCGAAACCTATCAAGATTACCACAATGATCGATAGCTTTATTGTGGAAAACAAAACGTTCAACACAAATGGGCGGTTCTTTCTTCGCGGTACGAGGAGGGGTTCGTTTTCCTCTTCGTCATCATAATCGTCATAGTCGTCATCAACATGCATACTTTCATCGATTGGCGCGAAAAGACGAGTTTCATCCTGCATTCTCTCCATCTGCTCGGTATCGATCATGTCGATTTCTTCGATATTATTGCTTGCCATCGCTTCCTTCTCGTATTCGTGGCGCGCACGATTGGAACGCATACGCAAAAAGAATCTGCGCACGGAATAGTTTATATTTAAGAAAAACAGCTTTATCTTTTTTTTCATATAGTCTCCCCATCAAATGATGAATTAACGTTTTCTCCACTCGATTTCATAAGAAAATACACGTAAATTGTCTCCGATTCACCTATGTACGGATACTCGATTAAGAAAATGCCGTCCATAACCATAGTATCGAAATAAGGCTCATCCTCTTTCTCTAAGAACCAATCGAGTATCCATGCATCGTCACGGCCTATATCGGCAGTAAACCCGTCTTCATTCGGCTCGATATAAATGGACAGAAGCGCCGCTTCATCGGTTCCCGTTTTCTCATCGAATATTTCAAGGAAATACTTGCCCGTACTGTCATCTATGTCGAAAAGGCCCCATACATCCTTGCTTTCGCGTATTCCATCCTCATCAAAGTGTGATGAGGTGAGTGGCTCGCTTTGTATGTGCATCGATCCTTCAATCATCATTCCGGGCTCGAACCACTCAAGCGATCCTTCTTCGTCGCCATCGGACTTGCTCGTTAAACCGGCGCGCAAAAATTCCATGCCCCTATCGCCAATCGAGATTTTGATGGTATCATCTTCATATTCAAAAGTAATAACATCGCCGTCCTCGGTCTGCAAGCTGTCAGCCTTCCACTCGAAGCGATGGGTTTCTCCATCCGCTAAGCTCAGTGTTCCCGTTCCATCCTCATCAAAAACGATCGTCGAGGTGGAAAGCCCCGTGTCATCGAGAACATCGCCTTCATATGTAGCATCGTCATCGTAGAGTTTAACGAGGTAGAAGCTGCCTACATTTGGCGCGTCTATGAGTTCATCCTCTGATTGCGGTATGAGATTGTCGAAATCCAAGATATCTCCGTCCGGCATCAGCGATTCGATATCGGGGGCGAGTGCACCAACATTATCCTCTAAAACGGATGATAAACTTGCACGCTCGCGCATCAAAGTGATGGTGAGTTCGGGCTCGTCTGCATCGGTGATCACGAGTATCCCATCGTCCTCGAAGAATCCTTCGTAAATTACATCGCCGTCGCCGAATCTAAATGCGCCTTCGGCCTCTTCCCACCTGCCCACTGTTCCTTTTTCGCCGATGAGATGTGTGCCCATTCCGCCGTCATCGAGCTTGATGCTCAGCCCATCT
>CAYJPI010000142.1:3136-6596 GCA_964372005.1 uncultured Oscillospiraceae bacterium
ACATCATCAAGCATCTCATTGCCATCCTCGTCCAAAACGGACATGGCGACATAAGTCCCCGCATACGCGTTGCTTGCACATGCGCTTACCGACAAAGCAAGAAGTACCACACCAATTATTAAACAAAAGCGTTTTATCACGTTACCGCCTCCACTAAAAACGTATTTATCTCGGAATAGATAGTGCCTACATTGTACTACATCCATACCACATTTATCAAGGCATGCGTGATTTTACAAGGTGTTGTTTACATTATAGTCGCATTTCTAATAAAAAAAACATATAGATATCCCGAAGGGAGTTGTGTGATTTTGAAAGACGACAACAAGAAAACAAAAAGGCTGCGCTTGGTTGACAAGTGTCTGCTCATATTTTTGTTCGTGATGCTCGCTCAGTCCGCATACAGCCTATTGGTTCCTTCGGCCTCGGGATCAAGCGGCGTTGATACCGTCATTCGCACGGCTACCGCAGGAATATTCGGTTACTTTCTCAGTGCAAATTTCGCGAGGGATGCAAAAACGAATACGACGCAAGTGGACACACCCAACGATTCGGATATGCCAAAAGAGGCGGACACACAAATTGCGCCCACCTCGGATAATGAATTACCCTTTTCTAAGAAGAGAATGCCACCCGGAGGCAATAAGCGCCGCCCGAGAAATGGTGTTCCCAAGGATGCACAGGTTTATATCGCAACCGCTATCGGCTTGTTCTGCCTACTATGCCTGCTCATACTAAGGAACTGGGTTGTTGTGGGTGAAGACGTTGACACGACATCGCTCATTGCGATAGCTTCCCAATTTCGTGATTTTGTTTCCGGGTCGGTTGGGTTTCTGCTTGGTCAGCCCGATAGGGGGTAGAACTAACCCGGGATATCGCCAACGCCATCGAGGACATACTTAGGGCGATACGGGAATTTTGGAAGCATCTCTTTGCTTGTTACGCCCGATAGAACGAGCACTGTTTCGATCTCCGATTCCACGCCCGCCATTATATCGGTGTCCATGCGATCGCCTACTATCACCGTGTCCTCGCGGTTCGTGCCGAGGCGTTTCAAAGCATTTCGCATCATGAGCGGGTTGGGCTTGCCGACGAAGTAGGCTTGAACGCCCGTCGCGAGTTCGATGGGCGCGATGAGTGCCCTACAAGCAGGTGCCATGCCATGCTCTGTAGGCCCTGTCAAGTCAGAGTTGCAGCCTATTAGGCGCGCGCCTTTGTTTACGAGGAAGGTGGCGCGCTCTATCATTTCGTAGTTGAGGTTTTGCGCTTCACCTACCACCACATAATCGGGGTTTACACTGTTCATGGTGATGCCGACATCGTAGAGCGCGTTGATTAGCCCCGGCTCGCCCAGAACATAGGCACTGCAACCGGGAGATTGGCTTTTGAGGAAACTTGCGGTTGCAAGCGCGCTCGTGTGGAAGCAATTTTCATCGATCTCAACGCCGAGGCGGCGCATTTTTTGTTGTAGTTCGCGCGGAGTAAAGCCGCTGTTGTTTGTTAAGAAGAGAAATTTCTTGCCGTTTTCGTTAATCCAGTTTAAGAATTCATGCACGCCGGGCAGTAGCCTATTTCCATGATAGATTACGCCGTCCATATCACAAATGAAGCCCTGCTTTGAGCGAAGATTATCCATATTCCATCCTACTTCCTTGATCACTGCCTTAAAAAACAACCATAGGGAGTTACCCGAGGCAGTGAAAAAATTTTATAGTGTAATTATAAGGCATGTTGACCTTTGATTTCAAATGTTTTTGGCATTTTACAAAGATTTGTTATTGGCTGAAAATTTATTTGACAAAGGCTTCTCCCATGATTTTCTATTTCTTCCTGCCGTATAAAACCGCCCTTCCAACAAATACTAAGGACAACAACGCGCATAAATCGCATGTTATAGGAGGAAACCGTTTTGAAAGCAACAGGAATAGTACGCAGGATCGACGAGCTGGGACGCGTCGTAATACCAAAGGAAATCAGGAGAACATTGCGCATCCGCGAGGGCGATCCACTTGAAATATTCACCGATCGCGAAGGCGAGATTATTTTGAAGAAGTATTCGCCCATCGGCGAGCTTGGAGAGTTTGCTAAGGAATACACATCGAGCATGAACCAAGTCCTCGGGCACATCGCCGCCATCTGCGACAAGGATGCTATCATATGCGTGTCCGGCGGCGCACGCAGGGAACTTCAGGACAAGCGTATCCACGAGGATGTCGAGGGCTTAATGCACACCCGAGGCCAAGCCGCACTTTGCGCCGCGAAGAATGATACACTCTTGCATATAACCACCGATGAGGAGAGCCCCGTCTACAAAGCGCAAGTTATCGTGCCCATCGTATCCGAAGGCGATAGCATCGGTGCTATCCTTCTTCTTTCGCGCAACCAGGACACCGTAATGGGCGACACCGAGCTGAAGGTCGCCAAGACCGCCGCCGGCTTCATAGGCAGGCAGATGGAGCAGTAGGGGTTACGGAGGGATTTTACGGGGGGATTTTACGGGGCTCTGCCCCGTACCCCGCCAAGGGATTTTCATCCCTTGGAACCCTTTTTCGAGCCGCTTCACGGCTCGGGGGGAGGGATAAAGCCGAGATTGGGATGTCGCCTTTGCGCCGATGATCATGGCGCAAAGGCGGTTGCCGGTTGGAACAGATCCATTGGCGGTGCTTTATAAGAAACGACCACCCATTTTAGCGCAAAAATGGGTGGTTTGCCTTTTTGTTGGTTGGTATACGAATTATCGTTTTTGCTCGGGGATATAACTGGTTGTGATTTTCGCTCGGGTGGTGCTAAGGGGGAGTGAGCGTTCGACTGCCGGATGCTTAACCTTCGATATCCTGCTCAAGAACATTCATTGCGCGTATGGCCGTTTCGACGATATCGACGCAACCGTCAATTCCCAAGAGGCCGGTGTTAAGCGTCATGTCGTAGCTACTCATAACGCCCCACGGTTTATCGGCATAGAAATTGTGATAACTGGCACGCGATTTATCGAGCTTTTTCATGCGCTCGCGTGCTTGAGTATTTGTTAGGCCGTAGTATTGGGTGCAACGGTTAAATCGAGTGTCTTCGTCGGCGTGGATGAACACGCGAAGCACCCCTTCGACATCCCTAAGAACATGGCCGGCACAACGCCCGATTATTATGCAGTTGCCGGTTTTAGCCACATCACGTATGATGTCCGATTGAGCGATATACATCTGGTCGGATATCGGCACATGCAGCGGCGCATGAAGCCCGCCCTTGGGAGTGATAGTACCCATAACAGCCCCGTATAGGAGTGATTTGGGGCGCTGTTCCTCCGATTCACGAGCGATATCGGGATGAAGCCCGGCCTTCTCTGCCGCCATATTAAGAAGTTCCTTGTCATAAAAAGCGTAGCCAAGAGCCTTGGCAAGCCTGCGCCCGATCTCGCGGCCGCCGCTTCCGTATTGTCTACCTATCCATGGGCGGCAAAACAAAA
>CAYJPI010000143.1:0-6562 GCA_964372005.1 uncultured Oscillospiraceae bacterium
GGCGCGGTTATTGCACAGCTCGAGATGGACCAGCAGGTTACGGTAGATGGGCAGACGATTTTGCAACAAGCGGGCGACTCGGTAACGTTAGGTTATGTATCCATCGCAAACTTTGCGAACCCCACCGGCCTTGAAAAGGTTGGCGACAATCTCTACGTCGAGAGCGCAAACTCCGGTACACCCACATTCAACATGCCTGGTACAGGCAGTGCGGGATCACTATCGCCCTCGAATCTTGAGATGTCGAACGTTGACCTATCGGAAGAAATGGTTAACATGATTATCACACAAAGAGGATTCCAGGCAAACTCGCGTATAATCACAACGACCGACACCATGCTCGAAGAGCTCGTAAACCTTAAACGTTAACAATGGGTAGGGATTAGCCTACAAAGCGACAATATTAGGCCGACCGAAGGCCGAAGAAGAAGTTTTCGGTCGGCACAATTAAAATATGGGGAGGACAATACTATGATAATGGTGCATTCGATGCAACAAAACGAAGTGATATACCTAAACCCCAATATGATTGAGAAAATTCGCGTCACACCCGACACGGTGCTTTTCATGAACACGGGACAGCGCGTGCTCGTTCAGGAGAGTCCCGACGAAATTATCGAGAGAATTGTGGCGTTTTGGCAGAAGGTCTACAGGATGCGCTTTGACCCTACAGCGTATGACTATGTGGAAACCACCATGCAATAATACCTAAGTAAAGGAAGGCGAGAAACGTGAGTAGTTTAATTGGTTTGATATCGTGCGTTGCATGTGTTCTTATAAGTATATTTTTGGCGGGTGATATAAGCGCGTTCTATGACGGTGCATCGGTATTTATCGTTATCGGCGGCACATTTACGGCGCTAATCGCATCCTACCCCATGCCGCTTATTAAGGATACGCTCAAGAGTATCAAGTTTGCGTTTAAAGCTGACAAAAGTGATCCTGCGGATAGCATTAAGCAGATCATCGATTTGGCTAATATCGCAAGGCGAGACGGTTTGCTCGCACTTGAGGACATGCTCCAAGAAATCCCCGATCAGTTCTTGAAAAAGGGAATCATGCTCGTTGTGGACGGATCGAACTCTGAGCTCGTGCGCGGAGTGCTTGAAACCGAAATGTTCTACATACAAGATCGCCACGCAAAGATAAACCAGGTTTTAAACGCGGGAATGGGCTATTCGCCTTCGTTCGGTATGGCGGGTACTCTAATCGGCCTTATCGTTATGCTTGGTGACCTTAGTGACTCTGATGCGCTCGGCCCTGCTATGGCGGTTGCGCTAATTACCACGTTCTACGGCGTTTTGCTGGCGAACTTGTTCTTCGGGCCCGTTTCGCGTAAACTAAAAATGGTGAGCTCGCAGGAACAGCTTAGAAATGAAATGATTATTGAGGGTATTCTATCCATTCAGGATGGTGAACCGCCCAGAATGATTCGCGATAAGCTGGAGTCGTTCATCTCTGCTAAGGAATCGGCGTCACTCGAGGCGAAGATGAATGAAGGCAAGAGCGGCGATGAATAAACAATAAAAGCATATAACTTGCATGCACAAGTTGAACATTAAATTGTGCGATGCGAGGGAGGGAGGAACTAATGGCAAAGAAAAAACCGGTAGCTGAAGAAGAAGCAGCGTATAATTATATGGATACATATGGTGATATGGTTACATTGCTACTCACATTCTTCGTTTTGCTATTCGCATTTAGTAGCGTTGACACGGTTAAGTGGAACGACCTCGTTCTCTCGTTTACGGGATCGCCGCCGCTTGAAACCATCACGGCAATCGACATGTTAGCGATGCCAACCTTCAATGATGCACTACCGCAAATTATGACGGATCTTCCTAGCAACGACAATAAGGAACAAATATCCGGAGTTGGAGAGATCGACGAGGATGGTGCACTCATAAGGATTCCGATATCATCGCTGGAGGATGACACCATCGAGATAAGCGAGGAGCTAAAAACGCTTCTCACATCACCGGAGCTTATAGAGATAGAACAGCAGTTTGATGCGCTTTATGAGCAACTCGTGGCATATATACGCGTTGAAGGGCTTGAAGACATGCTATTTGCAAGCCGAGATGAGGACAGCATCTACCTTCGCGTTACGGCAGGCGTTCTTCTCGATTCAGGTAGAGCGAACTTGCGCGAAGAAGCAGAACCGCTACTAAATGACCTAGCTTTGATGCTTACGCAGGCCGAAGGCGGCGTGGCAAATGTGGTTGTTGAAGGGCACACCGATAATCGCCCCATCGATACATACCTGTTTGAAGATAACTGGGATCTATCGGTGAAAAGAGCGACGACGGTAACAAGGTTCCTTCTTGAAAACGGAACCATGCCACCTGAACAGTATGCCTGCTCAGGCTATGGCGAATTTAGGCCGATAGAAGATAATGCCACCGAAGAAGGCCGGCAAATGAACCGACGTGTGGAATTTGTACTCGAGAGAAAAACGCTTACATTGGAGGATATACAATAATGACAAAGAGATCGTTAGTGATTGCGCTTTTTGCGCTTACCCTTATGTTCCTCGTTACCGCTTGCGGAGAAAAAGTGGTGGAGGAAATGTATTATTCCCCCGGCGAAGCATTTGTAACGAATGTGTATGATTCCGACAAATTGTTAAAGATCAACATCACGCTCGGTACAAACGGTGACTTTGCGGCAGACCTGGCACTCAAGAATGCGGTTATCCGCGATACGATAATCCGCCAGCTCGTGCTTCTTGATGAAGCGGCTATTGAAGATCCCGCTGTGCTTCAATTACTTTCCGAATCGCTTGTAGCGGCGCTGAATGAGAAGTTCCCCGTAGGCGCGGGCGAGTTGCCCATATTTTCGGCCGTGTACTATAGTGACGTCGTAACGCAGTAATCCGTTTGATGTAGTGACGGATACGAAGGGAGGAAAAGGCTTTTGGCAACCATACTCACACAAAGCGAAATAGATGCGCTGTTAAACTCCATATCGGCAGGAGATGACTCCGGGCCAAAACAGGAGGAGAAGAAGCAACAGGTTAGCTTGTACGATTTTCGTACCGCAAATAAGTTCTCAAAAGAACAAATGCGTACGCTTAACACAGTATGCGATGATTTCGCCTCGGTATTATCGAACCAGTTGACCGGATTATTGCGCACGCGCTGTGAGGTTTCCGTAGCATCAGTGGAAGAGCAATTGTTCGGAGAATTTAACAACTCCATCCCACTACCCGCACTTATTGCGGTAGTAGAGGTAGAACCCCTTGCAGGGCCGATGATATTTCAAATGTCCTCGGCGGTTGTGTTTGGAATTATCACTTGCTTGTTCGGCGGAGCCGCCGATTACACCGAAGCCAGTAAGCCGTTTACCGAGATTGACCTTGCGGTAATGCATGGAGTGTTACCGTCATGCCTCAGAACATTGGGTGAATCTTGGGAGAAAATTGCATCCCTAAAGTTTCAATTGAGCAATATAGAAACAAGTCCGCAATACACGCAAATTGCATCGATGCAGGAACCGGCGGCCATAATTACATTCAATGTACGTATGGACGAAGTGGAAGATATGATGGCGATTTGCATACCGCATTTGCTCATCCAGCCGATAGCAAGGCAGCTCAACTCGGTTGCTTGGACATCGAGTGACGGAAGTTCGGCAAGCGGACGCGAGAAGGACCCATACATCGAAGCGCAGGTGCTTGACACAGAGGTGAAGTTGCGCGTGCGGACGGATCCGTTCACGGTTCCTATGAAAGAACTACTGTCGATGCAAGTTGGAGATGTTTTAGCAACAAAGCACAGCATTAAAGAGTTTTTATCGATCGATGTGGAAAAAATCCCAAAATTCAAAGCCGTATTGGGTGTCAACGAAAAGAAGCGAGTTGTACAAATCGCTAACATAATAAAGGAGCGCGAAGACATTGAGTGAAAGCATGATGACGCAAGAGCAAATTGAAGAAATGCTCAAACAGGCTGGGCAAGTAGATGCAGAAGGCCCAAGTCTTGTGATGGAAGATTACCTTATGACTGATGAGCAGGATGCCCTCGGTGAGATGGGTAATATTTGCATGGGCGCAGCGGCTACGACCATGTACACGCTTCTGGGTAAACCTGTTACCATCACCACACCGAACCTGACATTGCACACATGGGAAACGCTCGCCAAAGAGAACCCCTTGCCGCTTGTTGTAGTGGAGGTGCAGTATATCGAAGGTGTTGACGGGAATACACTGCTCTTCTTAAAAGAGTATGATGTTGCCCTAATTACCGACTTGCTTATGGGCGGCACAGGCGAGATTGACAAGGACAATGTTGTCCTTGATGAAATAAGCCTGAGCGCTATAAGAGAGGTAATGAACCAGATGGTTGGCTCGTCGGCCACGTCGCTCGCGACCATGCTGATGAAAACCGTCAATATATCAACGCCTACATCCAAGCTCATTGTGATGGCTGAGGATGACTTGAGCGATTTTAAAGCGGACTCGGATGGAGTGATAGTTAAAATATCATTCCGCATGGAAATTGAAGGCGTGCTTGAAAGTGAAGTCATGCAGATTTTGCCGGTCAAGTTCGCTCAAAAAATGGCAAAGGATCTACTCTATCCCGATATGTCCGATACAGAGACAGTTGAGGATGAATACGTACTTGATACGGGCGATGCATTGCTATCACAAGAATTCGGACAGGCCGCGCCTGTTGCACCTGCCGCGCCCGTAGCGCCTGCCGCGCCCGCTGCACCTGCTGCGCCCGTAGCGCCTGCCGCACCTGTAGCGCCTGCTGCACCGCAGGAGCAAGCGCCATATCCACCGTACCCCCAGGCGCCGTATCCGCAAGCGCCGTATCCGCAGGCACCGTATCCGCAGGCACCGTACCCGCCGTATCCGCAACCTCCGTATCCTCCATATGGATATGCGCCGCAAGCGCCGAGCGCGGTACACAGTGGAGCAACTGCGCAGTTTAGCGAGGTAGAGTATCCCAAGTTCGCGGATCCTTCACTTGCAAATATCGATATGTCTAATTTGCAATTGCTGATGGACATCCCCATGGAAGTTACAGTACAGCTTGGATCTTGCAAGAAAACGGTGAAGCAGGTGCTCGATGTGAACATGGGTACCGTGATGGTGCTCGACAAGCTCGCAGGAGACAATGTGGACGTGCTTGTAAATGGAATTTGTGTTGCTAAAGGAGAAGTTGTGGTTATAGATGAGAACTACGGCGTTCGTATAACCGAGCTGAACTCAGCTGAATTATCGCAAATGATCGCGCCTCCTAAAGAGTAGGGAGCGCTGATAGGGGGGGTCGACATGATAGATACAAAGCGTATTCGCGTATTGGTCGTGGACGACTCCCTGTTGTTTAGAACAACCCTTTCGCTATCGTTGAGCGAATGTGCCAACATCGAAGTAGTCGGCGTGGCGGCTAATGCAAATGAGGCTCGCGCGCAGATGAAAAAATGCACACCCGATGTAATGACGCTCGACGTGCAAATGCCCGGGATGGATGGAATAACATTTTTAAAAAGCTTAAACAAGCCGATTCCGGTAGTGATAGTAAGCTCTTGTAGTGGAATAGTGTTCGACGCACTGCGAGCGGGAGCTATTGATTTCATGGGTAAACCTGCCGCAGGGAAGATGAACGAATTTATATCAGACCTTGTGAGGAAGATTGAACTGGCATACAAATTGCGCCATGAAGCGGATTCGAAGAGTGATAGTGATTGCGACGATGAATTGGAAAATGCAATATATCGCCATACCGCAACAAAATGCAATATACATGAGAAAAGGGTAAATGCATATGAGTGCATTGCTATCGGTGCATCTACGGGAGGGACTGAAGCGACAAGTGCAATATTACAAAGATTACCCGCGAAACTCCCGGCAATTCTGATAACACAGCATATGCCGCCAAATTTCACTAGGATGTATGCAGCGAGGCTGAATGCTGAATGCGCGATAAATGTAACCGAAGCAAAGAATGGCACAATGATCCAAAGAGGAAATGCATATGTAGCAAGAGGCGATAACCATTTGCGGGTAGTACGCGCAGGAAACGACCTCATGCTATCGGTTAAAGGCAAAGATAAAGTGAATGGACACTGCCCGTCGGTAGATGTTATGTTTAACTCGATTGCTCAAGTTGTGGGAGCGAAGGCAATGGGGATACTGTTAACTGGGATGGGCGCCGATGGTGCGCGAGGCATGCTTGAAATGAAGGAAAAGGGCGCATATACAATCGCACAGGACAGTGCGTCATCCGTGGTATACGGAATGCCAAAAGAAGCGATGAAACTGGGCGGAGTTGTAAAACAGATGCCGCTCGATGCAATTGCCGATGCGATAATCAGCCGCGCGGCATATTTATTTTAAGGAGGGAAAAGCTATGGGCGATCAGAATAAAAGCGAAATAAGAAATATCATGAAGGTAGCGGTAGACTCTTTGGCGGATGAAGTAATGAAGGGCGAAGAAGTTTGCAAATGCAGGCGTTGTAGAGCCGATGTAATGGCCATCGCGCTAAACAACTTACCGCCTAAGTATGTTGTCAGCGATGCGGGAGAGGCGTTTGAAATTTATCGCGCACAAGG
>CAYJPI010000144.1:0-6561 GCA_964372005.1 uncultured Oscillospiraceae bacterium
GGCGTTTCAATCGGACACATGCGGCCATAGTGGGAATAGTGAACGTCACGCACGTCGAATGTTGCGCGTTCGCGGTTAAGTCCGCCCGGTCCGAGTGCGGAAAGACGGCGCTTATTCGTAAGCTCGGATAGGGGGTTCGTCTGATCCATGAACTGCGAAAGCTGCGAGGATCCGAAGAACTCCTTTATCGCCGCCGTAACGGGGCGAATGTTTATAAGATTGCTCGGCATGGCTACATCCATGTCCTGCAAGCTCATGCGCTCACGAACTACGCGCTCGAGACGGGTGAGTCCCACGCGAAGTTGGTTTTGCAACAGCTCGCCGACGGAGCGAATGCGGCGATTTCCGAGATGGTCGATATCGTCGGTGATGCCGATTCCGTAAGGCAAACCGATAAGGAAGCTTATGGAAGCTACGATATCATCCGTTATAATATGGCGCGGAATTATTTCATTCACGCGTGCTTTGATATATGCTTTCTGCTCATCAACTTCCATGCCTTCGCATTCGGCGAGAACGGCCATGAAAGTGGGATAGTGAACATTTTCATTGAGACCCGCTTCAGCAGGTGGGAAGCTCAAGTATCCGCGAGGATTGACGAAACCGTTCGAAAGGATCTTTACGGTTTTGCCCTCGGCGGCAACCCACGCGACGGAAACGCCCGCATCCTGTATCTTCCCGGCCAATGCACGGGAGACATTCTCGCCTGCTTCGGCAAGTATCTCACCCGTTTTGGGGTCGACTACGGGCTCTGCGAGCACCTGTCCGCTTAGGCGGCGAGCAAGTGATAGCTTTTTGTTGAACTTATAACGCCCGACGCGCGCCAAATCGTATCGCTTGTCAAAGAAAAGCGAATTAAGAAGCGAGCGTGCACTCTCTTCCGTGGGCGGTTCGCCGGGACGTTGGCGTTTATAAATTTCTATGAGACCTTCTTCAACGCTCGCCGTCGAGTCCTTTTGGAGGGTGGCGGTCAAACGTTCATCGGTTCCGAGTAGTTCTTCGATTTGCGCGTTCGTACCAAAACCGAGCGCACGAAGCAGCGCTGTTAGATGCACTTTCCTCTGGCGATCGATCTTTACATACAGTATTTCATTCGAATCCGTTTCATACTCCAGCCATGCACCGCGATTGGGAATGACTTGGGTTGAAAATAGATTTTTACCCACCTTATCGATGGTTTTTGAGAAGTACACGCCGGGAGAACGCACAAGCTGGCTTACGATAACGCGCTCCGCTCCGTTAATTATGAACGTTCCCTGCTCCGTCATAAGAGGGAAATCGCCCATGAATACGTCCTGCTTCTTTACCTCTCCGGTGTCCTTCTTAATAAGGCGCATCGACACCTTGAGCGGCGCAGAATAGTTGGAATCCCTTTCCTTGCATTCATCGACCGAGTATTTGGGATTGTTCACATCGATGCTGTAATCCACAAATTCGAGTACCAGTTTCTCCGAATAGTCCGTGATCGGAGAAATGTCGTTTAAGACTTCGCGCAAATCCTCTTTCAAAAAGCGCTCGAAAGAGTTTCTTTGCACCTCAATCAGGTCCGGCATGTCCAAAACTTCCTCAATTCGAGAAAAGCTCATTCGTTGGCGTTTACCGGTTTCGATCTCATGCACCATGGCTGTCACTCCTCACCGATGCCTCTTAGGCATCAAAATAAAATTATCCAAATAGTTCCACATGCTTCAACACGCAATTCCCTACTTTTACCATATAAAGCGCATACGATCGAGTATGTCCGAAATGAATCTTTTTCATACCCAAACGCATACCTTTAATTAAAAGATACAACATAGTTAAATGAGCCACGGCATCTACATTGGCCATCTTGTAAAAAGCTTCCAAAATAGGCGTAAAAGCCTTGCCCACATAAACGTGTGCAGTTAATAATAATATCACCCCATATTACACAAGTCAAGGTTTTTTATTCAGTTTGTCACTTTTTTCGCTTTTGATCTTCCATTGATTAAATCTTAGCGAAAATCATCCGTCCGGCATTGGTTTGTAGCACGCTTGTAACCGTTGCCCTAACATCATCGCCGATGTGTTTGCGCGCCCCGTCAACAACTATCATGGTACCGTCATCGCAGTAGCCCACGCCCTGCGAAGCTTCCTTTCCTTCCTTAACGATGCTCACAATCATTTCTTCGCCCGGCAAAACTACAGGTTTTATCGCGTTTGCGAGCTCGTTTATATTGAACACCGGCACATTTTGCACAGCCGCAACTTTGTTGAGATTGTAATCGGTAGTTACAACAACCCCATTAAGGTCTCGCCCGAGTTGCAAAAGCATCAAGTCTACTTCGGCGATATCCTTGTACTCCCTTTCCTCCACACGAACGGTTTGCTCAAGCTCCTTTTGCATAGCCGAAAGGATGTCGAGCCCCCTTCTTCCGCGCGAGCGCTTCATTGCATCCGAGCTATCCGCGATGTGCCTAAGCTCGCGAAGCACAAACGAGGGGATGATAAACTCCCCTTCAAGGACACCTGTCTTTGCAATGTCAAATATTCTTCCGTCTATTATTACGGATGTATCAAGAACCTTAGGTTTTGCCCTGCTTCCTTCAGGTTCACGCTTTGTAATCTTTCTCCCGATATGTGGGGAGGATGAAATCTCTGATCGACGTTTCACGGCTATTCGTACGCCGAAATATCCGCAAGCCGAATAAATCAACACATTAAGGACGGCCGCCACCCACTCTATAAACACCGAGTTTACAAGAGTACATATGAGCAATGCCACTATCAAACCGATAATAAGCCCAACGACCGCAATAAGAATATCTATAAGCGGCATCTTAGTTAGGCTGTTCTCGGCGGCATCCACCGTGCTCGATACTGAATCTGCGATCTTATTATAAGAAAAAAACGTTATTATTCCAAAAAAGAGACCGACCACAGAGTAAATCACGAGCTGGGCCCATAGGTACAATGCGATGGATAAGCGCACACCGCCCAATGCGGCGATGAGTTCATCTACAAGCATTACAAGCGCACAACCGACCGCCACGCCTAAAAGACCAAACGCGATCCGCAGTAGTTTACGCGCCAAAAGGTATCACTCCTTCCTTTTCAAGTGAATTATTATTTATTTTTTCTACACACTTCCGACTAATTCAAAAAACGAATCCTCCTCCCTTCCGCTAACGAGCGTTAGCTCCGACAACAGCATTGAGCGCGCCGATAGATACATCTTGCGTTCACCGGCCGAAAGCCCGCGGTCCTTATCCCGTTTAACAAGGCATTTTACGACATCCGCCACGGCAAATATGTCGCCGCCCTTGAGCTTGTCCAAGTTTTCACGATATCGCTTGTTCCAGTTGTCTGTTTCGTCGTTATTGTCCTCACCGAGATACGATATGATCTGCATTGCAAGCTCCTCCGATATCAATGCTCGAAGGCCAATGTTAACTGCCGTTTCCGTCGGCACCATTGCACTCATCTTTGAGTCTATAAATCTCAAGGTATAATACTTGGCCATCTTGCCGAGAACCTGTTGTTCCTCGATAGATTCCACAATACCCACCCCGTGCATGGGGTAATAAATTTTTTCGCCTACCTGAAACATACACAGCCTCCTCGTTTTAGATTTCCGAGACACCACTATAATCATAACGAAAAGAAGAGCACATGTCAATAACTACGTATTATACAACCTACCTTTTCTTCTTGTCAATACCTTTTTTATGCAATATATCGTAATTGCTGAAAATATATACTCAAAATATTACATATTGGGCAATATAAGACTTATTGTCGATTTGGGTCGGCATAGAGCACCGTAATCGCGAGTACGCATGCCGCGCCGGCTTCTTTTAGCGCCCTGGCCGCATCGCTAAGTGTTGCACCGGTAGTGAATACATCGTCAAGAAGGAGTATACGAAGTCCATCCAACCTTTCATTCACATGGAAGGCATTTTGCATATTTTTAGCGCGTTCTTCTTTTGTGAGTTCGGTTTGGGTGTTTGTATCTCGAGTTCTATGCATGATTCGCGTATCGACTCGAACGCCTATGTCCTTTGATAATTCGGCGGCGATGAGTTCACTTTGGTTAAAGCCGCGCTTTCTATAGCGTTTTTCATAGAGTGGTATGGGAACGATGATGTCCGCATCCCATCCGGGAGGGAGTAAAATAAGAGAGGCGAGGTAAGATGCAAGCTGTTTTTCGCCTTGATATTTGAATCGCGCGAGTGCGCTGTCGAATGGAAAGTCGTAGAAGATTGCCGCGCTTGCATCGTCGACATGCGCTATGGGCGGCACATTATCGACGATACGAAGGCTCTTCGCACAGTCGATACATAAGCCCATAGCATCGACCTCGGCTTCGCGAGCGCAGGCAAAACAAGTGAAATTCGTGGGGAAGAGCATGTCCAAAATAGCATTGATACCCATAACATCCTCCCCCCAATGCTGTCAACTTAAGGTTGACAGCAAGTAATAAGTAATAGTGAAAAGGTTGGGAATTTTCTCCTTGCGGAGAAATGGAATTATGGATGGGCATATGCCTTTGAGGGTTAAGTTGACAGCATTGCCTCCCCCGAAAAAAGTATAGGTTACAGCGCCCAAGCGGCATCGTAGCCGGTTTTAATAGCTTCTACAATGCGGCCGGGGGCTTGAGCATCGCCAAGAATTACGCTATCGAGCGGGAATGCATCGACGAAGGGCGCCTTCGCGCTTTCATCGGGCGTTATGCCAACGGCGAGTACCACCGAGTCGGCTGCAATCTGCTTCATTTCGCCTTCGGATTCAAGTTCCACGCTATTATCATTAACCTTTTTGAGTGCATGGGAGGGCATAAGCACCGCACCGAGCTTTTCAAGCCTGCTAAGAAGATCGTTTCTGATAACCGCGAAAATCCCCGGGCCGATGTCCTTTTGCATCTCGATAACCGTCACGGACAAACCCTTTTCAAGCAAGGTTTCCGCAGTTTCAAGACCCGTTAGCCCACTGCCGATGACGACGACCTTGCCCGTAGGCACATTATCGCCCTTGAGCACGGATTCCGCTGTTACTACATGCTTAGCGTCTATCCCGTCAACGCGTGGAATGATGGGTTTTGCGCCCGTAGCGACGAATACGCCGGCAGGTGACATCGCCTCGATATCCTTTACGGTGGGCGAGCAGTTCAGCCGAACATCAACGCCCAAGCTTTCAATCTGCGCTTTCATCGATGATACGAGCGCGTTAAGCCCTTCCTTCAATGGCGGAATCGCCGCGAGATTTACCGCGCCACCGAGGGCATTTTCTTTCTCAAACAACGTAACCTTAAAGCCTCGCATTGCGAGTACGCGAGCCGCTTCCATGCCGGCAACACCGCCGCCGATTACGGCGAAGGGTTTGCCATTACCGTCTTTTTTAAGTTCGCCATACGAGTGTTCGCGACCCATGCGCGCATTAACGGCGCACGCGACGCTAGGCGCAGTTCCAAGCAAACAAGCTCTGCAATACATACAGCCGATGCAGGGGCGAATCTCGTTTTCCTTGCCGAATTTCGCTTTGTTCACCCAATCGGGGTCAGCTATTTGCGAGCGGCCGAGTGATACGAAGTCGCTCACGCCTTCTTCAAGTAGAGATTCGGCGTAATCCGGCATCTTTATCGTGTTCGTTGCGATAACGGGGATTGAAAGCATCTCTTTAAACGCTTTAGCGACATGCTTCTTCCAGCCGGGGCGATACGAGTACGGGTCGCAATTTGCGTTAGCATTGAATGCGCTACCGTTCGAGATATGTATCGCGTCGATGCCCTGCGCCTCAAGATGCTTGCCCATTTGTAGCCCATCCTCGAGGGTGAGCGTGCCTTCGATATGCGGTGTCATCTCATCGCCGCAGATACGAACTGTAACAGGGAAGTTTGGAAGCGCGGCCTTTATCATCGCGATAATTTCATCCACGAAGCGCATGCGGTTTTCCAAGCTACCGCCATAAGCGTCCGTGCGTTTATTGTAGTATGGCGAGAAAAACTGGCCGATCAAATATGAATGTGCGCCGTGAAGTTCCACACCGTCATAGCCTGCGTTCTTGCAACGGATAGCGGCGGCTAAGAATTTTTCCTGCACGGCTTTGATCTCGTCGAGCGTCATTGCACGCGGTGCAGGTGCGCCGGGCACGAAGGGTACATCGCTCGCGGACAGCGACTGCCTGCCCGTGTACATGCTCTTCGATGTCGATCCGCCATGATGTAACTGTGCAAATATCTTTGCGCCATGGCGATGCACCGCGTCCGCCAGGCGTTCGAGTGCGGTGAGGTGCTTGTCGCTCGCCGCGCGCAGGTTGAACACGGTCGGGATGCTGTCGATTTCGTCAACACCGGTGTATTCGTTTATGATTAGGCCGATGCCGCCCTTGGCGCGCGCTTCGTAGTAGCTGATTAGGCGGTCGGATGCCGTGCCGTCAGGGTTTGCAAAGTCAGTGCCCATCGGTGACATAACCGCGCGGTTTTTAAGCGTCAAACGGCCGATTTTGCCCGGACGGAACAGTAATGGGTATGTGTTGTGCATGGGAGTCCTCCATGTTTTTAGTGAATAGTGAATAGTGAAGAGTGAATAGTGAAAAGTGAAT
>CAYJPI010000145.1:0-6540 GCA_964372005.1 uncultured Oscillospiraceae bacterium
AAGCTGAATGCACAATGTGGAAAAAACACTTATAAACTCATGCTTGACAAATCAGGCGGAATATTATACCATAAATTTTATAAGATAATTTTCAAAATAATAAAATATTTTGAGAACGATGACTGCAAGGGAGTGCTTACCGCACGGGTCAACAAAAACACTCTGCTTGCGTATCGAAATACACGAGAACGCATCTGCAAAGCTGATTCATACCTATGATACCTTTTCGTTTCCACTTTGGTATCTCATGAAAATTCAGCATCGTTGTGCGCTCATTTTTTTTGCAATCTTTTCGCCTATACCTTATCAACGCATCACCATCAACGCACGAACATACCCTATCTAAAAAATGAAGTTGTAAAAGGATGATAATACACATGAAAATGCAAAATGAAGATTCTGTGTTCACGCTTGATTCTACACCACCCTTGGCTAAAGTTATTCCCCTCGGGCTTCAGCATGTAGTTGCGGCAGTTGTAGGCATCATTACGCCTGCAATACTCGTTGCGGGCGTATGCGGTTTGTCGCCCACGGATTCCACATTGCTCATTCAAGTGTCGCTTATTGTGACGGCTATTGCGACCTTTTTGCAATTATACCCCATCAAAGGCCGCATTGGGTCAGGGCTTCCCGTGATAATGGGAATAAGCTTTGCCTATGTTCCAACCCTCCTCGCAATCGGCACACAGTACGGTTTAGGGGCTATACTCGGCGCAGAAATAGTTGGCGGGATTATCGCAATAGTTTTTGGATTGTTTGTTTCAAAAATGCACAAGATCTTTCCGCCCATCGTCACGGGTACCATTATATTCACCATTGGTTTATCGCTTTATCCCACCGCGATACGCTATATGGCAGGTGGAAGTGCCGCCGGTTTGCACTTTGGTTCTGCACAGAACTGGCTCGTTGCGGCAGTTACTCTGCTTGTGGTAATATTATTGACACATTTTACCAAAGGTGTTTTGAAGCTCGGTGCTATATTGTTCGGCCTGCTGTTCGGATATGTCTTTGCGTTCATGCTTGGCATGGTGGATTTTTCCAACATCGCCTTAACGGGATGGTTTCAAGCTCCCATCCCTATGCACTTTGATATCAACTTCGAACCCTCCGCGATCGTTACGCTCGGCGTGGTCTACATTATCAATGCCGTGCAAACCATCGGAGATATGACAGCCACAACATCGGGCGGTCTAAACCGTATGCCTACAAATAAGGAACTTTCGGGCGGGATAGTAGGCCAAGGCGTGATAAGTATTGTAGGGGCATTCTTTGGAGGTCTGCCATCTGCAACATTCAGCCAGAATGTAGGAATAGTGACGGTGAACAAGGTCATCAATCGCAAAGTATTTGCCTTCGCCGCGCTCGTTTTGCTCGTGGCAGGCTTCGTGCCAAAATTTTCAGCAATTCTCACAACGATACCTCAAGCCGTAATAGGTGGAGCGACTGTTTATGTGTTTTCCACCATCACCATGACCGGTATTCGCACAATAACATCAGAGCCGCTCACCCATCGTAATGCCACTGTAGTTGGGTTATCGGTCGCGCTAGGTATGGGAGTTTCGCAAGTGCAGGGAGCGCTTCAAGGTCCGGGGCTTCCACCATGGGTTCACACCGTGTTCGGCACCTCACCCATAGTTGTTGCCGCTATAGCCGCTGTTGCGCTGAACTTACTGCTTCCCAAGCAAAAAAGTACTAAAAATTGAATATGTAAAAATATGCAAAATGGTGTCTACGCAAGTTAACCGTTGAACATTTGCGTAGACACCATCCGGCTCAGCGTATGGGATCTTCCCAGTTCCAATTTGTGTAGATCGCATATGCGGTGATTCTGGCGGCATTCTCGTTTTCTGTGAAACCTGCTATCATATTGCCGACCCTGAATGTAGGCTCGAAGAATTGTTCCTTCGCCGCGGTCGGGCCTGTAATGCCGATTTCGGTATCATCAACCACATCAACCCATTTGCCGTTATCGAGCTTGAAACTCATGCCATCGTCGGAAACTTCGGTAATTACTCCCTCGATATTCACCATCACACTGCCCATAACTGCGTTTTCATCGTACACAATTCTTGTTGTTAAATCGATGGAAACACCGTTTTTTTGCAAATCACTCGCACTGCCCCAAATCGCAAATGCACCTACGGCAATGACCAGTGCCGCCGCCACTCCCACATATTTTAATGCAAAATTCTTTTTTTTCATGTAGTTATTACTCTCCTCGATAATTTTGTTGTCAATGTCGTTTATTTCCCTTAAAAACTCTTCTCCGCTCATATTGTACCTTCCTTCTCAAAATCAAGATGAATTCTCAACTTACTTCTTGTTCTAAGCAGCATTGATTTCACCTTACTTTCACTAAATCCCATTCTTTTTGCAATATGCGATATCGACTCGAAGTGCCAATATCTTAAAACAAATGCAACGCGTTCATCTTGCTTGACGGAATGAAGAAAGCAATTTATGCTTTCAACGAGTTCTCCATCACTTCCAAGATCCTTTGAAGGAATGCACTGCTCAACCTCCGCTGTAAGCGATATAATTTCGGCACTTCTCTTTTGCCGATGCTTTTTCCTATAAGCATCGAGAGACAAATTCCTTGTGATTTTAGCAAGAAACGAGAAGAAATACCCATAAGGCTCACTCGGGGGGATGTTATTCCACGCCTTTAGATATGTATCGTTTACGCATTCGCTCGCATCCTCGCCATTCAAAATAAGGTTGTGAGATATGCGGTGCAATTTTTGGTGATACTTCTCCTGCGTCACAGCAATGGCGCGTTCGTCCCGTTTCAGGTACATTTCTATGATAAGCTCATCATTCATGTCGCATCCTCCTTTCACCTATTATAACGACAAATAGCTTGTAACGTTGCGAATTCTCCAAAAAAGTTTTTTAAACCAAGATTGTATCTATGCAAGTTGATCATCTAGTGAATCCGACATTCCGGATAGTGATATCTAGCTCCATCAAAGATAAAGAGGATAGCGAATAGCTATCCTCTTTAATCTGACAAAACAAATGCATGGGGAAATGGGCTTTACATTAGCGCTTCGCTTTTGCATCTGGATAGCAACAAGGCGCACATGTATTCTACAGAGTACAACAGGGCATCTTCGTCCATGCGATATTTTGCATTATGGTGGGGCTCGTCCGTTCCCTTTTCTTTGCATCCGGATCCAACTTCGACAAAAAAACTAGGGAATGCTTGGCTGTAATAACAGTAATCATCACCCGGGTAGATTGGGGGAAGCGGTATTATTGCGTCGTCTCCGAAGCACTCTACAATAATCTTTGTCGCCTCCTGTGTAAGTGACGGTAAGTTGTAAACGGAATCATACCCTCGTGTATAGGTGGTTTTTGCAGTAGTGCCTAATGCGGCACATGTGGATGTCGCGATGTGTTCGATTCGCTCTTGTATCATCTTACGCACATCCTCATCAAATGTACGAACGGATCCCGTGAGAGTAAGCGCCCCGGGTATGATATTATAAGCACTGCCCGATTCGATTTTGCAAACGGACAACACGGCAACATCGGCAGGTTTAAGGTTTCTCGAGAGCACGGTTTGTAGTGCGAGCACGGTCTGACAACCTGCAATTATAGGGTCAGCACATTCCTGAGGCATACTCGAATGTCCACCCTTTCCGCTTATTTCGATATCGAAACGATCCGTTGCAGAGGTTAGAACACCCGAGCACACGCCGAATTTTCCCGTTGGCAAAGTGGATGTGAAATGCAGTCCGAAACACGCATCAACTCCTTCGAGTACACCTGAGCGGATAATCTCGATTCCTCCACCCGGCGGGGCTTCTTCTGCATGCTGAAACACAAAGCGTATTTCGCCCGTAAGCTCATCGCGCATATCATGCAATATATGTATGGTGGATAGAAGTGCTGCGGCGTGGCCATCGTGGCCGCATGCATGCATCACACCGGGATTGATCGACTTATACGGTAAATCGTTATCCTCGTGTATAGGGAGCGCGTCGATGTCGGCACGAATGGCAAGAGTGCGGCCGGCGCGACCCGTATTTAGCACAGCAAGGACGCTCGTGGGGGTCGGCCGTGATACGACCAACCCCTCGAGTGAAGATAATTGTTCTTCTATGTAATCGGAAGTTTCATACTCCTCAAACGACATTTCCGCATGCGCATGCAACCATTGCCTATGAGTGACGGTCCGAGGGAATTCTTTAACAACCAATTCATTAAGCATCTTCATACAATCACCAAATTAGAATACAAAGTATAATACCATCAGTATGCCGAGTACCCATGCAGGCCAGGACGGAATATGTTTCGCATCCTTATTGATGAGTGCACGCATAACGCTGATGAAGAGGTAGAGGAACATGCCAAGTGCTATTCCTGCCACATAATCGAACATGAATATGGTAACGAGTAACATTACGGCAACGGGTAGGAAGTCTGCACCGTCAAAGTCTACACCTTTGAGTGTTTCGAGCATCGATATTCCAACAACGATGAGCGCGCTACCGGTTGCTGCGCCGGGTATCATCAGGAATAACGGGCTTATGAACATGCAAATAATGAAGAAAAACGCTGTGCTAAGATTTGATAATCCTGTGCGGCTACCGCTTTCTACACCTGCTGCGCTCTCGGCGAAACAACTTACAGTAGTAATTCCGAATAAAGAACCAAATATTGTAGCGCCGGAGTCAACGAGAAACACTTTTCCGAATGCGGGGAAATTACCCTCTTTGTCAAGAAGTCCTGCTTTATTTGCCATAGCAAGTCCCGTGCCCATTGTTCCGAAAAAGTCATTTATGAGTAGCATGATGATGAATGGGAGGTATGCAAGCTGTAATGCGCCGAGTATATCAACCTGGAATGCAACATTGCCTATCGAGGTAATTGCGCCTTGGGTAAATATGCTCTCGGGAAGTGTTACAACTCCCATGAAGATACCGATTATGGTGGTTAATACGATGGAAATAAGCAAAGCACCCTTAATTTTATACTTTTTTCCATTGATGTTGAATTTCATGTAGGACAGGAACAAAGCCAAAGCTAGCCCGATTAACGAGAGCTGCATGTTTGGGCTGGAGAAATCCGCAAAACCGATCAACTCGGATGTAACCAAACCACTGGTGCCCAGACCGATACGTGCAATAAGCAAACCTACCGCGCCACCGATTCCGATTTTAATGTTCTTGGGAAGGCTCATTGCAAATTTTTCACGCAACTTGAGAACCGAAATAAGCCCAAATATAATACCCGATATTGCAACCGTTCCAAACGCTGTTCCATATGCAACGCCATCGGCAACCATGCCTGCAACCAAAGTAGGGATAACAAGAACGGGAGCAAGAGCGATGGGCGCATTTGCTACCAAGCCCATCGCGACACATGACAGAGCCGTAACAAGTGCTGTGCACAAGAGTACCCCGTTAAGGTCTATTCCGGGAACGGCAGACATTGCAAATGTCATGTAGCCGAGAATGTATGCCATCGTGGCAAATGTTGTGGCACCACCTATGATTTCCGTGCCTATGCTCGAGCCCCGCTCGGTAATCCGAAAATACTTGTCGATTTTTTCCTTCATGGTTTTCTCCTTAAAATTTTATTCAAAAACGGAAATTAGCAACCAGCGCTATTCCGCCCTTGTGCGAAACTGTAAAAAATGCATATTATTCATGAAAACCAAAAAGTTTGATTGCATTTTCATACGTAACCATCGCAACTTCTTCGGCTGATACATCTCCTCGAACAGATGAAATTACCTTGCATACATCAACGAGCATGGATGATACACCTCGCTCCTTTTCTCTTCCTGCAACAGGGAGAAATGGCCCATCCGTCTCTATGAGTAAATGTGAAAGCGGCATTCGTTGAACAACATCAAAGATATGTTCGGCGTTCGGATACGTAATTGCGGGGCCGATAGCTAAGTGCAATCCCTTTTGGATAAATTTAAATCCATATTCACTTTCACTGAAAAAACGATGGATCACGCCTTTTATGGAGAAGCCGGAAAGTATGTCAAGCATATCTGCGTCCGCTTCTCGATTATGAATAACAACCGGAATGTCGTGCTTTTCAGCCAACTTCAATTGTCCTATAAAGACCTCTTTTTGGATGGATTTTTGAGAATGTGAAACAGAGTCGCAATTTTCCGAATGATAATCGAGACCAATCTCGCCTATAGCGACACAACGAGGATCACTTGCCATCTGCTCGATATGTTCCATCCATTTTGAGCCAACAAAATGCGCCTCTAAAGGGAAAACTCCTACGGACGCATATATTTTTGGGTATTGACTTGCAAGCCTAAGGGCGTTTTGGGAAGATTCAACATTGAAGCCGGATGTAATAATTTTTTCAACACCCGCTGAAAATTGAGCATGTAACAAAACGTCACGATCTAAATCGAAGGCTGCATCATCGTAATGCACGTGGGTATCGACAAGTAAATGTAACATGCTTGACAACCTCGCTTACTAATAATTATACAAATTGCACTATGCTTAATTATACATTAAATAGATAAAAATACAATACATTTTTAAAAAAATGTGA
>CAYJPI010000146.1:0-6517 GCA_964372005.1 uncultured Oscillospiraceae bacterium
GGTTGCATACTTGGAAGAATGCAGGTTCTTCGAGGTTGCATTGCTCGATGTAGGTGCAATCGGATGCGTAAGGGCAATCCCTTTCGCACGATTCTGGGACACATAGTTTAGCGCGGTCGTGGCCTGTCAATGTTGGGATGCGATCGAGGTCATGTTCCGTTGTCAAATGATGGAGCGTTGTCCTCAATGCGGACGAAACCTGCTCCATGTCAATGGTTTTGGCGTATCGGGCGAGCCGAGCGTTGCACAAGTAATTCTGCTTGCCCTTGCGGATTTGCGCCGTCAGTGGATGGTCGATGTAGCCGCTGTCTATGAGTGTTTCGGATAGGAACGGGATGTAATCATCCACGATCGCATGTTGAAGCGAGATGCTTGATGTTGCGATAGCAACAGGCATGTGTGATTCGTTCATGAACAGTTCGGGGGAATGTTTGCGAGCAACGATACTTGCAATGATGTACGCGTCCGTCTTGCCGATGCCCACTCCTGCATCACAGGCGGCGATTTTATTCGTCATGAGCGTGTCGAGCATGGTGTGCGCGAGTGTGATTTGTCCTTCGCGTGGTTCGCGTCCTGCGGCCGGTAATGTTATGCGGAATATGAGTTCTATGTCCGCGTGAGCTTGTTCGAGGTTTCCATTTGTCATTTGTTGTTGTCCTTTCTATGGTGGATTTAAGAAGATGCCGTGACGGGGCAAGTCACCCCGTCACAGCAAAATTTGTTTATCAAAAGGTAGCGTCGATTTTTCTTAAAAAATCGACGTATTACCAATGAGCTATATCAATGCTTGCGCATTGATCACTTTATCGTATTTGCAGCTCGCGCCCCCGATGAAGCAACATCCGACCGGATATTACTATGGGATCACCACAGGTGGACGCGACTACGTCCTCTCGGAGCCGACCGTCGCCGGGTCGACTGCCCACCTCTCTTTGACGAGCCCCAAGTGCTCATCCCGTGGAGGTCACGGGAGTTATGCTTCATCTTCCCTTGTCATGGCCGTGAAACAAGAAGTCACTCTCGTCTTTGCAGTGGAGCATTTATCGCTCGTCCTCATTTTGAGGAGTCCTCGCGTAGTTCCCTGCAGGCTTGCCACATCGTAGCGGCAGGAAGGAAGTTGTCCTGTGGTGATGGGTATGAAATTGTCAAGGATCGTGAGGAGAAAATTTACCCCTCACTAATCCCTGTGAAAAAAACATGGTTTCACTTCCTAAAAAGTCTTGAAAAAATTTATTTTAATGGTGCTGAGTATGGCTTTCTTGCGTTTATGCACCGTACTTGGCACAACTCCGATCAGCTCCGCCATCTTCTTTTCTGACATGCCGGAAAAAAGGGCAATAATGAATGCCTTGTCTTTCTCGCTCAGATTTTGCAATGATTTTTTTAATTTTTGAGTGAAAATGTTATTAAGCGCGGCATCTTCAGCAGACATCACGTTTCTGTCGGGTATTAAGTCTCTTCCTTGAACAAATTCCGTATCCCAAAAGTCATATGAGATAAGATCATTTTTTTCATCAAGCCGTTCAAGATATTTAATGCGTTGCTGTTCTTTCTCATCGGTTTCGTATACATCTTCCGGCACTTCAAGCAACGCCCCCTCGCATCGCATAAAGCGACGCTTTTGGAAAGAGGGATCGTTGTTCAGTTTGGCTTCATATTCATCTCTCGTCATCTCAATGTATTGGTCGTTCTCTTTGATGTAGTAAATTGTGTTCATTTTCCTTACCTCCGAATTTTTGAATTTTTTGTGAAAGCATCAAAATCAGAGGTAGACGGAGGTGCGCGTATGTGGTTCATGGCGTTCCTTTCAGACTGCGGACATGACAAAGGGGCGGCATCCAAAAACGGATGCCGCCCCTGTTAGGCGATTTATTCAGTTGTCCGCACATAGAACATTAAATTCTGGGCATACAAAAAGCCCCGACCGAAAAGGCCGAGGCTCAAGGCATACACTGTCCTATTGTAGCAAGTATAACACGCCGGAGTATCATTGGAGTATCATCTTTGTATCATTTGAGTATCATCTTTTTTTCTGTAAATTAGATGAGGGCATATTGTACACTCCTTCTTCGAGAATTTGCCACCCATCTCTAAGCGAAGGGAGGATTTCGTCAAATAGGATGTATGAGAACATCTCCAATGCTTCGGCTTTGCGGCGATAAAACTGCGCATGGGCTAAATTTACGCTGTCCATCGCCTGTTTTGCGGACATCGGATGCTTTATAATGTATTGATTTAAGATGATTTTGCAATAAAGCTCCCCATGATCGGGGTAATCATCGAGCCGCTCAAGTGCCATATCCACGATATCAATGAGCACCTTAGTTTGAGACACGCTTATAAGCATGTTGTCCAGCCGGCGTTTGGTCAGCTCATCGGTGAGATCAAGGCTCATGCAATCGATTAGTTCCTGTATGCGCCTACCGCCAAACTCGGCGGCTTCGAGCTTCATGTCATTTAACTTTGAACAAGCACCCCATTCTGCTTTGCGATAGCAGTTGAATATGGTTTCGATCCTCCCTAATGCGCCGGAGGTTGATTTTTTCTTGCGAGGAATCCTTAAAGTGACATTGCTTTTTATAGGGTTCATTTTTACACATCCTTTCCATCGCTATCTATGAAACCGATGGACGAACGAGCGAGGGAAACGACTCTCTGGCGAACGGTTTGCTTTGCGATAACTCCATTATATTACATAATAAATATATTGCAAGAAAAATATTTCGACTATTTGTACATATTTTCCTTGCGTTTTGTTGTCCGTCCGTGCTATACTGACACTATTGATGACAAACTTACAAAGGGAGGTTTGAAAATGATTTGTGATATTGGAAAGAAATTTGCAGAATTTAGAAAGCAATTAGGATATACACAGTTAGAAGTCGCGCGCTTGATGGGCGAGATGGGATGTTCAGTGTCCAACAACACTGTAAGCCATTGGGAAAAAGAGATCAACAGTCCCAATGCAAAACAGTTCATTACGCTTTGTGCGCTTTACAACATAAGCAATCCCGTTAAGGCGTTCGGCACGGAATTTTCTCCTACGCTTATGGGTGCGCTCAATGATGAGGGTAAATTGAAGGCATTGGCTTATATTCAAGATTTGATAGACACTAAAAAATACGCGGTTGATATGACCGACAATGTCCTTTCATTTCCCGTTCGCGAGCTGCCTTCTTACAACATGCCGGCATCCGCAGGTACGGGGCAGTTTCTCGACAGCAGTGATTACGAGATGGTGCCGGTCGGTGATGACGTGCCTTTAAGTGCAAACTTCGGCGTTCGCGTTGCAGGTGACAGCATGGAACCTCGTTATTATGACGGCGATACCGTATGGGTCAAGCAAGGTGCCGAACTCAATCATGGCGAAGTCGGCGTGTTTCATCTCAACGGGCAAGCATTTTTGAAGGTTCTACATCGCAACAAAAAGGGCATATCGCTCGTGTCGCTTAACAAGGCGTATAGTACGATACGGGTCGGGGAAGAGGACTCGTTTCGCGTGTTTGGTAAGGTTGTTGGGCGGACGGGGGAAGGTGAATGATGAAGGTGACGGCATGAAAGACGATAAGCAAATCATCTCCGCCATTCACAACTCCATGTATATGCAGGTTAAAAAGCAGGGTTACACTACGCCGACACAGGTTCTTATGGATATTGGAGTTTTATCCAAGCAGGACTATGAGAACTGGCGGTTCGGTAGAGTGGACTATTTGGAGCGCGTTTGCAAGGTCAACTTGAAACGGCTCTCCTTCATCATGTGCCAAATTCGCGCGTATGCTGCAAAACAGGAGCTTAAAGCATCTTTCACATTCTACAAGCAATGGGGCGTAAAAAAGGGGAATCCACGAAAATTACGTTTTTCTAAGAGTGGGAACGAGGAAATTGAAGCTTTGTATGGTACGCATTATGTGGGGAGAGGAGCTTCACCAACTACCGCACGCCCTACCGCAAATAATCCCGCTCCAAAACCTTAATCATTTGCCTTGATGGCTCAATACCGTATTCATAAATATCTCGATATACTCTGAGTAGTTTTTTTATTCTAAAGTTGATATCGTCCATATCAAAAGCGGATATGTCGATGCGCTTGCCGATCCACTCGAAATATTCATCAAAGGTCGCGCCCTTTCCTTTTTTCATGGCTTTTGCAAATTCTTCGAGTCCGCAAACACCTCCCACATCCTCGATTATGCCGTAGCCCGCCCCTTCAAGAACCATGGGCAGAGCGGACAGCGAAATCTCCTTGCGCTCCACGCTTTCGAGCTTGAGATCAATGAACCAGTCATCGCCGAAGTCATACCAAAGCGAAGGATTAAACGGCATATTCGTTGTAACTTGCTGTATAGTGGTTTCGTCGGCATCGAAAGTTGCTTCCCCGTCACGCAAAAAACCATGATCATCTTCATCGAGTATAGCGTAATTCACATGTGTGATGCCGTCATTATATTCATCGATTATCGCATGAATATCCTCACCGGGATATTTCGCTTTCATGTATTCCACAAACTCATCCCATTGTTTATGCTCAATCCGAAACAGATGGCTTGCTTGCATTTCAAACATAATCATGAGCACATACGCGAGCTCGGCCATCGTTTTTTCGCCGTTGATTTGGAACCGTCTCCAAATCAACGGCTTGTAATCCCTTAGTTCCGCATAGAATTGGTAAACATAATGTTTGGCCATTGTTTATATCTCCCGTCCTGTTAATTCTTTATGTAATTTCTTGTTTATTTTCTTTTGAATAATTTCTACAGGAAAAGCAGGTGGTGTAGGTTTAAATCCATTCTTATCGTCCTTTTGAAGTTCAAATTCCAAAAGCTGATAGTTACGCAAACTCTCAATATTAATTTCACCAACTATGACAGTGTCATTAATTCCGCCTTTCGTTCTAACGATATCTTTCATGACCGTCTTTTTGGGTGCGACAATGCGGCTATCCCCATATTCAGATGTGTTTGCTTGTATACAATAGCAATGCATATCTCTACTGAGTGATTCAACTATATTACTAAAATAATTTGTATCCATATTCCATTCTACTGCTATAATAGCATCTGCATATCCCATAAATATGGAACGCTCGGCAATTGATGATAACTCATGACAACAGTAAACCGAAAACCAAAATTCATTGTAATTAAATAGATCATATCGGCTACCTTTGGCATAACTTAATCTATGTCCTAATATTGTCCGTGCTTCTTCAGGCGCATAATGAACTTTATTATGTAAATGAATATGCGCATAAGTTTCGCCATGCGCCGTAGTGTACGGTAATATCACGGCAGAAAGATTAACAGCTTGGTTTTTTTGTTCTTTATTAACTATAACCCATTCAATACCTGTAATTATAGCCATCTTGTTTTTCGTTACACTTCTCGTTAATGCCGGCACCCATTCAAGCGGCACATAAGCCTCGGGCATTACAAGTATATCCGAATTTTCTTCAATAGCTTGGTTAACAATTTTCCGCAACCCTCTGTAGCGTTCGGGTGAACGATTAGGTTTTTCCTTTAGGGAGTTGATGAAATTGTTAATCTCCAGTTGCACGTTTGCAACTGCTATTTTTACGGATTTATGTAAAGATGGCGGCTCTATTCTTTTATCTTTAGGTTGATCAGCTGGTTCTGATACAACTTTAGTGACAAATGTACATATATCATCCGGGTTGATAGGTTTGATAGGGTAAATAGGGTCGATTTCCACTTCCTTTACACATCCATTTTTAGGGGCAAACCCATTGAGTCTTTCAAATAGCTCATTAGTGCCCTGAAAATTAGCAAAGGATAGCCCATGTCCTGCATAAATAGACCTCAAAGCAGTAGCAAATTCTATGCTTTGAAATGATACGATATATGGTCGATAATTATACATTTCCAACTTAAACTTATGAAACTTTTTTTTAGGTTCAAAAGTAGGCTTGTATATGACAGAAACACAAGCATTGTAATCACGCAACGAAAAGCTTCGCTTATCTGAAAATATGTCGTTTGTATGCAATTGCAAAAAATCGATTTCTATAGGGCATAAGCTTGCATTAATCATTCTGGTTGTACAATACTGCTTACGGATGTTCGGACTATCCGGAAAAGCATTATATTTAGAAACATCATAGTATACCTTATGTTTTTCAATCGTGCTATTGATTTTTTCAATCAAACGTTTGACTTCATCACCCCAAATAATTGAGATTGTCCTGTGAATTGATGCGAGAAACACCCTAAAGAGCGTTTCTTTCAATATTTTCGTAGCTTTATAATCAACTTCCTTTGCATCGTTTTTCTTATAATCGCAACAGTCTTTATATACTTTAGTATCCGATAAGGATTCCAATATGCGTTCAGTAAACTTAACGACCATGTCAAAATTTTTCTTGCACAACAAGACCTCAAATATTCTTTCCCAAAAGATATAACATTCAATAGTGGTCTTATTGTCAAAGATTTTAAGCAAGTCACTTTCAAATTGAAGCATTTTATTATCTTGTATAAGTGTAGCTGTGAATAACAATCTG
>CAYJPI010000147.1:0-5319 GCA_964372005.1 uncultured Oscillospiraceae bacterium
AGAAAGACAGCGCTTCACTACCTCCCGACGTAATTAGAATTTCATCGTTCGAATAATTCATTCCCAGTCGCTCGTAATATTGAAGCGTTGCCTTCGCGAGCAAATCGATGCCGGGGGAAGCCGCATATTCTAAAACGGGGGCATCAAACTCACGCAGTGCATCAAAAAAAGCATCGGGCGTCGGAATGTCCGGTTGCCCGATATTCAAGTGATATATCCGCGTTCCGCGAGATTTCGCCTCGACCGCATAGGGATGGAAGGCTCTCATCGGCGATTGAGCGCAACTTTGCAATTTTTTTGATATGTTCATTCGATTTCTCCTAAAAAATGATAATTTGTTCTATGGATGTTATCCATTGCGGTGCTTAATTTCTGATTTCTTGCGCTTTATTGCTACACAATCTTCATATCCACCTACAAACACCCCATCACCCTAACAACATTCACCGCGAGCGCATACATATCCGCTTCACAACTTTTCTTGATGCCATCGAAATCGCACGCTTTCGCTACGGCGGCGAACACGGCTGTGATGCCTTCATCGTAAACTTTTTCCACATCGTCGCCTATCGAACCGCAAAGTGCTATGCAGGGGACATTTGCCCTTTTTGCCCTGCGCGATACGCCGACGGGGACTTTTCCGTAGATGCTTTGCCCGTCGATGCGGCCTTCGCCCGTGAAAACCATGGTTGCATCCTTTACTTGCTCATCGAAGTTCGCAATGTCGAGCAGCGTTTCGATTCCGGGCTTGAGCGTGCCGCCGAGGAAGCCTATTACACCTGCACCGAGACCGCCTGCCGCGCCTGCACCTTCGATGTTTCGAACGTCCTTTTTGAAGGTGCGCTCCATGACTGTGGCGAGGTTTTTCATGCCTGCATCGAGCGTTTTTGCCATATCGGGGGTCACTCCTTTTTGCGGTCCGTATACATAGGTCGCGCCCGTTTCTCCGCAAAGGGGATTCGTTACATCACACGCGGCGATTACGCTTATTTTCGGTAGATTTTCGGGGATTTCTATGGTGTGAATCTTTCCTAAGTTATTAGCGATCGCTTCGAGTTCTTTCCCTTTTTTTTCCAAAAAGCGATACCCGAGCGCGGAGGCCATACTGATACCGCCATCGTTCGTTGCGCTTCCACCGAGCCCGAGCACGATGTTCTTTACACCGCGTTTTGACGCATCGAGTATCATTTGGCCGACCCCATAGGTCGTGGCATGAAGTGGGTCTTTGTTGTTCCCCATGAGCGGCAAACCTGCAGGGACGGCCATCTCCATTACGGCTGTGGTGGAGTTCAAAAGCGCATACTTGCCCACGATTTCTTTGCCGTGAGCGCCCATAACAGGCAAACTTACTCATTCGCCTCCTGTGATGTCCATGTAAGCTTGTGTGAAGCCCTCGCCGCCGTCGGCAATGGGTATTTTAACTATGTTTGCATCGGGATGGTATTCGAGAATCGCCTTTTCCCAGATGTCGCAAACGGTTTTTGCCTCCATCGTACCCTTAAAGGAATCGGGGGCGAGCAGGAATTTTTTCATGTTGTTACTCCCTTTTTGAAAATGACGGCCATGTATAAAAATACATGGCCGCAACGAATTACTTGTTTACCACATTTATGGGTTTGCCTTCCAAAAACGCTTCGGCATTCTTCACCGCGACATCCATGAGCCTCGAGCGGCTTTCCTTGGGTGCCCATGAAATATGCGGCGTTATGATGCAGTTTTTCGCCTTGAGCAGTGGATTATCCGCCTTGATTGGTTCGGACGACACCACGTCGAGCCCTGCGGCGTAGACCTTTCCGCTGTTGAGCGCATCCGTCAAATCCTGCTCAACGATGAGCGGGCCGCGGCTGTTGTTGAGTATAATAACCCCATCCTTCATCTTCTCGATGTTCGCCTTGCAGATAATGCCCTCTGTCTCGGGGAAAAGTGGGCAATGAAGCGCGATTACATCTGAGGATTTTAGTAGCTCGTCGAGAGAAACATAGGTTGCGATTTCTCTTCCCGAATCGCTCTCGTAAGCGTCAAAAGCGATAACCTTCATGCCGATGGCCTTTGCGATGCGCCCCGTGCTCTGCCCGATTCGACCGAAGCCGATTATGCCCATCGTCTTGCCCGAAAGCTCGATGAGGGGATAATTCCAAAAGCACCAGTCCGCGTTATTCTGCCATTCGCCGCTGTGCACGGCATTATCATGATGGCCGATGTGGTGGCAAATCTCGAGCAAAAGCGCGATTGCGAACTGACCCACGGCATCCGTGCCGTAAGTGGGCACATTGCAAACGGGAATGCCGCGCTCTTTTGCGCAAGCGACATCGATAACATTATACCCTGTCGCAAGTACGCCGATGAATTTAAGGTTCTTGCTCGCCTCGATGACATTGCGCGATAGCGGAGTTTTATTCGTGTACACGATTTCGGCATCGCCGACGCGCTTTAAGATTTCGTTTTCATCATCGAGCGGAGTGCGATCGTAAACCGTAACATTACCGAGCTTTTCAAGCCCTTCCCAGCTTATATCGCCTGGGTTTAGGGTGTAACCGTCAAGTACTACTATGTTCATTTTGAAATTAACTCCTTAGATTAATTATTGTCCCATCACCGTAATTCTGATGTGGAACTGCTATAATCTTACTATACATCAATAACCGAATTGCTATTGTTCGTGATGGCGGATGTATAAATTCACCTTACATCAAATCTACAGGATTACAATATTCAATTCCAAAGCTTGACGCAACATTTTCGCAAGTTAATTTTCCACCATAAGTATTAACGGCTGAATAAATCACATTGTTTTTTTTGCATGATGCTTCTAATCCGTTTGAAGCAATCTGCAAACCATATTTTATGGTTGCGTTTGTCAAAGCTATTGTTGAAGTGCGTGGCACCGCACCCGGCATATTACCTACACAATAGTGCAACACGCCATCCACTACATATGTCGGGTCATCATGATATGTCACTTTTGTTGTTTCACAACAACCGCCTTGATCCACCGCCACATCCACAATTACAGCACCCGGTTTCATTGTTTTCAAGTAATCGCGTTTCATTAATTTGGGGGCTTGTTTTCCGGGGATTAAAACAGATCCAATAACTAAATCTGCATCTTTAACCAAATTGGCAATCGTCGCATCATTGCTATACATTGTTTGGATTCTTGCGCCGAAAATATCATCCAAATAAATTAGCCGATCTAAATTTACATCTGTAATCGTAACATTTGCGCCCATGCCCACAGCGATTTTACATGCGTTTGTACCAACTACTCCTCCGCCTAAAATAACAACATTAGCTTTTGGGGTGCCTGGTACACCACCCATCAAAACACCTCTGCCTCCGAATGGTTTTTCGAGGAATTTTGCACCTTCTTGTGTACTTAAACGGCCTGCTATTTGACTCATGGGCGCAAGCAACGGCAAAGTTCCGTTACGCTCTATCAACGTCTCGTATGCAACCGCCTTAACTTTAGAAGATAGCAACGCTTCCATTTGTGGACGATCCGCAGCGATATGCAAATAGGTATATAAAATCAAATCTTCTCTAAAGTATCCATATTCTTCAGGCAATGGCTCTTTTACTTTGACCATCATGTGTACGTTATTCCAAACTTCTTTTGCGGTATCGCAGATCTTTGCACCCGCGGCTCTATACTCTTCTGTGGAAAATCCAGATCCAACGCCGGCATCTCGCTCAATCCAAACCTCATTTCCTGCGTTGCAATAGCTAGTTACATTTTCCGGAGTCATTCCTACGCGGTACTCTTGTTTCTTTATTTCCTTCACGCAACCTACAATCACTCTAAAAAACCTCCATTAACGACGAACATAAAAGAATCTTGTTTTCGGTGTTATAGCCGTTAAATTGAAAACTCGCAACATCTGTTCGGCAAAAATCTCGTTTTTCTGCGTTGTCATCATTCTAAACACATCCGGTATTACTCAATCCTCTGCCTTGTAAAACAAAATTTTTGCTCGAACAGCAATTTGCTCTTTTCAACTTAAACGACTATATGTAGTATTTTCTATATAACAACATCTTTTTTGTCATTGTAAACATCTCTATCTAAATCACCTTCGGAGTTTGCAACCATCAATGCAACACCGGCGTCACCAACTACATTCAACGCTGTTAATACCATTTCTACAGGTTTATTAATTGCTAAAATCAATGCGTAAGTCATCATAGCAATTTCGTTAGTAAATCCTGTACCCGAAACAACAGTTAGTAGCAAAACCGACCCTGCCGCAGGGATTGCAGGTGTTCCCGCCGAAGACATAATGGCCAACAGCGACATCATGAAAAAGTGTGATAAAGTGAGTTCATACCCGGCAACGGTTGCGATAAATGTAGCTCCAATTACGTGCATAATCGCAGTACCATTCATATTAATTGTCATACCCATAGGTAATACGAAATTGGCAATATCCTCTTTAACACCCAATTCTTTTGTTGTTGTTCTAATATTCAAAGGCAGAGCCGGTGCCGATGAGGCTCCTGAAAAAGCAATTAAGCCAACTTTCGCAATCTTTTTCAGGAAAATGAAAGGATTCAATCTTGTGGTAATATATACAATACCTGCATAGCCTACCGTTAAGTACAATAGCAACACAGCAATTGCAATACCTACATATATCAAAACGGCCTTCATATCATCCAAACCATACAATGCCATTGTTCTTGTAATCATTGCAAAAATCGCGAATGGTCCGATGGTGTTAATGATGAAATCAACACAAATTCGTATTAATTCAGCAATACTTTTTACTACGTTCTTGAATGGAGTGCCTTTGTCTCCCATAAAATTCAAACACAAACCACAGACCACAGCAATAAATACAACCGCTAAAACCGCATTATTATTAGAAAAAGCAGTAATCACATTGTCCGGCACCATCGCCACTAACACAGCCATTGGATTCGGTGTACTAATTTGTGTTAAATTTGAAGTATCACGAACAATCGATTCAGATACAGTAAAGATTCCTAATTCAACACATAACATTGAAACTAAGCTTGCAACCACACAACCTACGACATATACACCGAAAAATCCACCTACCGTCTTGTACGCGATACGTCCTAGTTTTTTCAAATCGGTAATACTGTCCATAGCTAAAAGCAATGAAGTAAATACAAGAGGTACGATGATTAATTTTAGGCTGTTCATGAAAATGGTTTGCAATATAAAGAATATACCGAATCCGCTTTCTTTTGTAACATCTGCAAAAAGGGCAGAATAAATCAGATTCCAAGTTTCTCCTTGTCCGTTTGCATTGAGTGATGAGTTTAGCATCATCATTGCAATACCCAAAACGAGAG
>CAYJPI010000147.1:5329-6517 GCA_964372005.1 uncultured Oscillospiraceae bacterium
TTTTTTTAACACTTTTTTTATTTTTATTCAAAGTAATCAACTCCTTTATAAAATAGTGATAGCAGACAATTATAGTTTAGCAATTTCATGAGTTATTTTCAAGAATTTATCAATATCATCAGTCCCATAACAATGCATCGGGGATACACGAATTAATCCGTTTTCTGCACCCAAAGCGTCAACAATTCTCTTTGAATAGATACTACTTGGTGCTCGAGGGGCTGTTGTAACGCCTCTTCTTTGGTATTCTGCTGCAAGCTCAATAATATCCATATCATTAATTCCAATGGCTGCAATTAAGTCGCGCCCTTCCATGCTTTCGGGGTCAGCAACTACTGTGACACCGGGAATGTGCCTCAAGCCGGGAACTTCGTTGGTTCCTTCTAACAAACGGTATAATAGTGCTCTTTCTTGTAAGTGAATACGTCTCATTCCTTCGCGGTAAAGCTCTTTTTTATCTTCACTATCAATAAATTTTTTACCGATAAAGCATACATACTCAATGACTTCCATCATTGCAGCGAAGTTACCCGGTGTTGGTGTTCCCAGTGCAAAGACCCTATTCTCTTTTGCAATGATTTTGTGATGAGGCATATTTGCTACTCTGTCAGAAACATATGCAAATCCGCAACCGCGAATACTGAAGAACTTATAAGGCGCAAAATTCATTGCATCGATTTTCAATGCATCAACATCCATAATCATATGTGGTGCATGCTGTACTGCATCGCTTATAATAAAAACATCCGGTTTGATTTCTCTGACTCTCTTTACAATTTCCTCCATATCCATCACGCTGCCGGAAATATTAGATGCAGACATAATGCTTACCAAGCGTGTGTTTTCATCTACTAACTTTGCCACTTCTTCCGCATCAATTCTACCGGTTTCTTTGTTGGCCATAGCGACACGCATTTCGATACCATGTTTTTCACAATGGTATTGCATTGCATCAAATGCTGAGGGATGTTCAAGCACAGATACCACCGCATTAGATCCTTCAACATTGTCCATGATTAAATCTACTATATGGAACATGCATTGCGATGCAGTCAATTCAGACATCAAACCGCCATCTTTTGCATTAAAAACGATGTCCAATATCTCTTTTGTGCCTTTTTTTACATATTCATGTAATATAACACCTCTCTCATGATCTCTTTCGGGACAATCCGGAAATTGTTCTAA
>CAYJPI010000148.1:0-6511 GCA_964372005.1 uncultured Oscillospiraceae bacterium
TAAGGAAACTGAATATATGTGAATTAACTTTATGAATGTATGTGATGGGGTAACACGGGAGTGTAGCGCGTGGGTTATAAACCCTTGTTTTATCTGATAAAATCGTGTTTTCCTCCCTTGCTCAGTCACTTCTACACTTTTCGCATCTTTTCCTCATATGATGACCAAATGATGATGCTTTGATGTATGTATTAAGTCGCATCAGCGTTGCATAAATACTATCGCTTGATGTTGTTCTAAAATCAAGTTATTCGTTGCGTCTTGAGCGCAAACCGTTTGAGTCATCAGAGCGCCGCACACGTTCAACTCTGTAAATTCAACCCCCGACACTTTTAACTTGACTTTATCTCAAACCTACGCTCGTCGAAAATTCTTTGATTTTCGACATTTCATCAATGTGCAATGTCATCCCCTTCGGTGATGACCACCATACATCACACACCACCGCAGAAATAACGACAAATTCAAGGAGGAAAGGTCGTCATCGCCGAGGCGATGACATAGCTCCTTATTGAAGGATCGAAAATCTAAGGATTTTCGACAATGATGTTATGCAAAAGGTTACAAAGCAGAAAAACGGAAGATATCAGAGGAGCATAGTCATCGGTCACGATGCCGACGGTAAGGTTATCCGCAAATTCTTTACCGCCAAAACCCAACGCGAGCTTGATTCCAAGATTGCCGAGTTTAAGGCAGCAATGGCGAAGGGTGTTCCCATTGTCAACTCGTCGATGACCTTCGCGCAGATGTCCGCACTATGGCTCGAACAATATAACCCTTTGGTAGGGCTTACTCGCCGCAAACGATGCGAAACCGTTATCACGAAGAACTTAAATCCCATCATCGGAGCATTGAGACTAAAAGACATCCGTAAGATGCACTTGCAGGGGATCATCAATGATATGGCGCAAAGTGGATATGCCGAGAAAACCATGTCGGAGTTGAAGCAAATTGCTTGTCAAGTGCTTGACATGGCCGTTGATAACGATATGATTGCTCGAAATCCATTTGCCACGGTTAAGGTTCCCAAGGTTGAGCGCGAGGAGCGCAAGCCTATTGGTGAGTATGAGCGTCAGCTTATCGAGGAACATTACGATTCACACTACATGGGCGTTCCTGCAATGATTATGCTTTATTGCGGACTTCGCAAAGGAGAATTGCTTGCGCTCGAATGGTCAGATATTGATTTTGAAGCAAAGACATTGAGTATCAGCAAATCTGCTTGGTTTGATAACAACCGTGTGGCTGTCAAACCGCCGAAATCTCGTGCAGGTTGTCGTGTTGTACCTATTCCCGATAAGTTGGTAGCCATCTTGCAAACAGCTCGCGACAGCGCGACCGACGCGCTCGTTTGCCCACGGAAAACCGGCGGTTTGTGTACGCATACTACATACGTCCGCTACTGGGCGAGCTTTGTTCGCCACTTGAATATCAAGGCAGGTGGGCGAGACGCGAGCCGTAGTAACCCCAAGGTTTGGGCAATCGAGAACTTCACCGCACATCAGCTCAGGCACACCTACGCGACCATGCTTTACGATGCCGGAGTGGACATGCTCACGGCACAAAAATATCTCGGGCATTCCGATGTGCAGACTACTATGCGGATTTATACGCATTTGTCGGAGAGGAAGGAAGGTGCGTCAATCAAAGCATTAAACAACTATATGAACACAATGCACTAAGCAATACATATAGATTTCTGGCACTATTTTATATAAAACCGCAAAATGCGTCACCCTCGCCAAGGTGACGCATTTTGCTTATACAAGAGAACGAAAGGTATGTATCAAGCCTTTTTTTGAATGGCTTTATTTTTGTTATAGGTTTCGATAGCGTCGAACATCGCAAGTATGTTTTCCGCCGTTGTCTGGCTTTGGATGTTATGTATGGCATTAAAAACAAATCCGCCGCCCGGAGCAAAGATTTCAAGGCGCGAGAGAACCTCTTCATACACTTCCTCGGGAGTGCCGAACGGGAGAGTTTTTTGAGTATCCACTCCACCACCCCAGAATACAAATTTATCGCCCCACTGTTCCTTTAGCATCTTCCCATCCATCCCTGCGGCGGAGAGCTGAACCGGGTTTAGTATATCCGCGCCCATCTCGTAGAAATCTTGTAAGAACGTGGTTATCGCACCGCAGGAGTGAAAAAATGTTTTCCATGTTGTGTTTTCATGGATCCACGAATTTATCTTCACGTAATACGGCTTATAGAATTCCCTGAACGCATCAAGAGACATGAACGGTGCATTTTGCATACCAAAATCCGTTCCCGAAACATAAATCGCTTGTATCTTATCTCCACACGCCTGTTTGATAAGTTTAGCATTTTCAATACCGACCTCTGTGTGCATAGCATAAATGTCATGTATGTAATGCGGACAAATTTGATGCGCCATCATAAGATCCGAAAGATCTCGTATGCCTTTTGGATTTCTTACATTTGGTCCTTGCATAAGCGCAAAGTCTCCTATAGATGCGAGCGCGCCCGAATAGACTATGCCATAATCCGTATTATTAAACAGGTGATTACATCTATCCTCGAGCCTGCGCAAATCTTCATCGGACAATATACCATAGTCATCCTTGTAATCCTCTTTTGCACTATCGGTGTCCTCATCGAAATCATCGATATTGCCCCTTGTAATATTGTCAAAAAAGAAGCCATCCTTGGGCATCATGGCAGCGGGTTTAGCGCTTAAATCCCCACAAGGGTAGAGATAGGTTCTTCCCTGCTCATCAACGGTGGTGTTGAAATCGGTTGGCACGTCCACTTCGAGACCCGACTGCATAGTCCACGGCTTACGCCCGGAGTTTGAAAAGCCGTACAGCGTGCCACCCGTCGAAAGTTCCACACAGTCAAGCCCGAGTTTTTCGCGAACATCCTCCTCAATTTCGCCGAGCAATTGCAGTGGTTCATGAATTTTCACCTTCCTGTTGTCAAGGCCGAGAGCTTTTCTCGTCCTGTCAAGGGCATTGGCATTTATTCCGGTGATTGCAGTAGCTCCAAGGTCGACAACGACTCTGTCCGGTTCTTCATGGTTCAATGTTTGAATAAGTCTTTTTCTGCTGTCTTTCATATTATCACCTCATATTGTATTAAATTGTGCCGGACATATATGTCATCATTTTTTCTTCAGTAATATCATCATGCGTAATTTCTCCCGTTATGCGTCCTTCGTACATTGTGATTACTCGGTCACATAATACAAGATTTTCTTGCATTTCACTCGATACCATAATGATGCTCGTTCCAGATTGCGAAAGTTTATCTATAATGTCGTAAATCTCATTTTTCGCACCGACATCTATACCCTGCGTAGGTTCATCAAGGAATAGTATATCGGGGGAATTAAGGAGCCATCTTGCAAGCACAGCCTTTTGTTGATTCCCACCCGATAGGTTCACAATCTTTTGCTCAACTCCGGGTGTTTTTATGCGGAGTTTCTTCACATATTCCTCAGCGATTTTTCTTTCCTTGCCCCCTATATTCAGCTTGATTTTATTAAGTATTTTTGGCATATACACTATTGATATATTTTGCTTCACCGAAAACTTCAAAAACAGGCTCTGAGTTTTTCTTCCTTCGGGAATGAGCGCCATCTTGTTTTGTATAGCCTCGGTTGTGGATTTCATTGGTATGGGTTTTCCGTTTACAAAAATTTCTCCACTATTTCGTTTATCTGCCCCGAAAACGGCCTGAAGAGTTTCCGTTCTTCCCGCTCCGACGAGGCCGGCTATCCCTAAAAGTTCTCCCTTATATAGTTTGAATCCTACATCATGCACCTTTCCCTCCACGTTCAAGCCGCGAACTTCTAAGACAGGCTGTGCATTTTCGTAATCGGTCATGTATTCTTTGCGTTTATATCCACCCTCATAGGTTCTTCCAACCATATGCGAGATCATATCCTCAATCTTTGTGTTCTTCGTTTCAAGTACACTTACAAGCTCTCCATCGCGCAAGACAGCTATTCTATCACTTATTTCTAAAACTTCATTTAGTTTATGAGATATATACAGCATCGTTATGCCCAAATCCTTGAGCTTCTTCATTTGCTCAAGCAAAATGCTCGCCTCTCGCGGTGTAAGAGATGATGTCGGCTCATCCAATATGAGTAGCTTTGCATTTAGCGATAGTGCCTTTGCTATTTCTACCTGCTGTTGCTGTGAGGTGTTAATTTCCCTTGCAAGCAATAGCGGATCAAGCTTTTCGAGACCTACCTCTTTAAGTAGCTTCTTACTGTCGTTTATGAGTTTGCTTTTGTTTATAAAACCTGCCTTGTTTCTTGGCAAGTTGCCAAGAAAAATATTCTCAGCGATACTGAGCGCAGGTGATAATGAAAGCTCTTGATGTACCATTGCTATCCCAATTGACTTTGCGTGCAGAGGATTGAGTTTATCAATCCTCTGTCCGTCAAAAGTCAGTGAACCTTCGGTTTGTTCATATGCGCCTGAGAGTATATTCATCAGTGTGGATTTTCCTGCGCCGTTTTCACCGACAACCGCGAGAATTTCTCCGCGCTTGATATCAAGTGTAACATCATTTAGCGCAACCACTCCGGGGAATCTCTTTGTAACATGTTCCACACTATAAATTATATCACTCATATGCACACCTCTAATTCTTCCTATTACTTATCCTCATTACAATCGGTTCTTATCCCGGGAAAGCTTCAGCTACATTGTCGGGTGTAAAGGCATCCATCTTGGTGAACGCATCGCCGGTAACCGCGGGGGAGCCGGTCACGATTTGGTTGTACGCAAGGATAACGGGATCACAACCCTGTCCGAAAGGATCCTGCGTGATGGTAGCCTTGATTTCGCCACTCTTGAGATACTGCACGATTTCATCCGTCGTATCGAAGCAAACGAGCGTTACTTGGTCGGCAAGACCGAGTTCTTGAATTGCTCTTGCCGCGCCATGAGGGCCGCCTGCCGTTACAGCTATGCCTTTAAGATCGGGGTTTGCCGTGATATAATCCTTGGTGAGGGTGTAAGCTTCATCGCCCGAATCGTGGTTTTCAACGGAGTTCAAAACTTCTACATTCGGGAAACCCGAGAGTGCATCTTCTATGCCTTGACGTCTAAGCTCATGCGCGGCTACATTGTAATATCCTGTGATAAGGCCAACCTTACCTTCTTCTCCAATGAGACTCGCAAGCAGTCCGCCAAGCTCAACGCCTGCCGAGTACAAATCCTGTCCCACGAAAGCTACCCTTGTGGATTCCTTATCGGTGTCGGAGTTGAATGTATATACAGGGATGCCTGCCGCAGTAGCCCTATCGATTGCAGGAACAATCAAGTCGGCCACACCGACGGTTGTTATCGCATCATACTGCTGTGCGATACATGTATCGATCGCATCGGAGAAGGCCTGACCGTCGAAGTCATCAAACTCAATCATTTCAACCGTTACATTTTGAGTTGCAAGATATGTTTGCGCCGCAACGACACCTTCAACCACCGAATTCCAGAAGGGATTGTTCGACACGGTAAGCACCGCAATCTTTATCTCTTTGCCGGTCGTGTTTTCAACAGGAACATAGTTGAATCCTGCCGGGACTTCTGCAGGAGCTGCAGGTGCTTCTGCCTGTGCTTCGCTCGGCTCGGCTGCAGGTTCTTCAGCCGGTGCGGGTGCTTCAGCTGCAGGGGCTTCTGCCGCCGGTGCTTCGGCTGCAGGTGCGCAGGCGGCGAGTGCAAACAATGCCATGATTGCAACCAACAACAAGGATACGATTCTACTGTTCTTCATTTTTATTACCTCCGTTTTTTTTATTGCCTTTTGGCAAATTTATTTCGTTTTACCCTTTGTTCTAATTCTGTCAATCGTAACAGCCAATATGATAACGATACCAATCACAATCGATTGCCAGTAAGCCGAAATGCTGAGCAATACAAAAGAGTTCTTTAATATTCCCATGATCGCCGCACCGATCAGTGCACCCCATATACTGCCTTCACCGCCGGACATCGATACACCGCCGATTACCACCGCCGCAATCGTATCAACATCATAGCCCGTGCCGAGCGTCGCGTCCGCGCTTCTTAAATTTCCTGCCACAACAATGCCGCAAAATGCGCAAAGCATACTTTGAATCATGTAGACAAGCGTCGTCATTTTCTCTACTTTTATACCCGATAATGCCGCCGCTCTTGGATTATTTCCGATAGCATATATGTTTCTGCCGGCTTGAGTTTTGTCGGCAAACACGCTTCCGAGTATTATTACAGAAAACATCAGTATTACCGCCATAGGTATCGGCCCAACATAGCCACTGCCGAGGAACGCAAGCGGAGATTCGAAATCAATCGGCCTGCCTCTTGTGAGAAGCATTGTACAACCGTATAATACTTTTCCCATCGCAAGGGTAACGATAAATGCCGGCAGCTTAACACGCGTTACGAGAGTGCCGTTTACAATACCAATAATCGCACCAAGCGCTAAAGTGCCAATGAGCACCACAGGCCAAGGAAGCATGAGATTAGTTGTCATATATGCCGCACTCGTCGCA
>CAYJPI010000149.1:0-2758 GCA_964372005.1 uncultured Oscillospiraceae bacterium
AAGATCAAGGTCGGTTTCCGCTCCGTCATCCGTCACAAACACTTCACCATGTTGTAAGGGGCTCATTGTTCCTGGGTCTACATTGATATAGGGGTCGAGCTTCTGTGCGGAAACCTTGTATCCTCGTTGTTTCAATAGTCTACCGAGTGCTGCCGCGGTTATTCCCTTTCCGAGCCCCGATACCACACCACCGGTTACAAAGATAAATTTTGCCATATTTAGCTCCTTTCAGCCAAAAAATATAAAAATCAAAAAAGCCTCTGATTTGATCGACCTTGCTTCTTGAAAAAATCAGCGGCTTAAACGGTACATTACAATATGGATAACAGTATATCATAAAACATCTCAATTGCATATCCTTTATCGTGAATTTTCGTGGAAAGAATAGAATATTTTGTCCCGTGCTTGATAGGCACAATTATATTACAACGTAACGTTTCGCATTGATTACATTTGAGCTTTTCCTATAAGGCATATGTCGAAAACTAATGTATAAGCCAATTATCATATTATTGTTTACCAATTCCATACCACTTTATTGATAGATATTTAACGCGTTGTATTATTAGCCAAAGAACGGGAGAAAAAATTGTGTAAAGTGATTATTTTTTTGGCTTGACAAAGATACAATTTCATTGTAATATTGGTGTATACAAATAAATGCTGATTGTGCAACGCATGCACACGCTATAATTTGCAGTTGTGAAAAAAATGAAAACCATGCACCAAGATTTGAGACTAAGAAGTGTTTTTTACCGGATACAGGCGTTGTATCCATTTTTAGGATCAAACAGCGAAACGTTTAGCTTTAGGTTTATCTAGAGAATACTGCATAGGAATACAGCCCACAAAATGGGAATACAAATCGGCCCGAGCGCCAATAGGGAGGACAAATATGAAAAAAATCTTACTCGGTATCGACATAGGAACATCCGCCTGCAAGGCCGTAGCTTTTGACCCGAGCGGCGAGGTGCTCGCACGTGCAACCGAAGAATATGCGGTGTATTATCCTAAACCCGGGTATGTAGAGCAGAATCCCGTGGAGTGGTGGGAGGCAGTTTGCCGCGCCATCAAGAGCCTTTGCCAAAGCGGCATAGATGCCGGTGAAATAGCAGGTATAGGTATCGACGGGCAGAGCTGGAGCGCGATTGCCATCGACAAAGAGGGTTCCGTTCTTACGAACACTCCCATTTGGATGGACACCCGTTCCGAGGATATCTGCAAGAAGTTAATAAATGATTTCGGTGAAGATCGCCTTTTTGGAACGAGCGGCAATCCCGTTCAACCAATGTACACCCTCCCGAAAATTCTCTGGTACAAGGAAAATTTGCCAGAGGTATATGCGAAAATTGACAAGGTGCTTCAATCTAGCAGCTTCATTGCCTTCATGCTCACAGGTGCAATTACGGGCGAGCCAAGCCAAGGTTACGGCTTCAACTGCTATAACATGAAGGAAAATCGCTATGATTTTGAGCTGTGCAAGGAAATAGGCATCGACCCGAATTTCCTTCCTCCCATCGTTCCCTGCCACAGCATTGTTGGCGGCGTTACCGCGAAGGCGGCGGAACTTACAGGCTTAAAGGAAGGTACACCCGTGGTAGCAGGTGGCCTGGATGCGGCATGCGGCACCCTCGGTGCAGGCGTTGTAAAGCCCGGCCAAACGCAGGAGCAGGGCGGCCAAGCCGGTGGCATGAGCATCTGCATGGATGAATGCCACATGGATAAACGCCTTATACTCGGTGCTCACGTAGTGCCGAATCACTGGCTTTTGCAGGGCGGTACGGTAGGAGGAAGCGGTGCTTTGCGCTGGTTCGAGCAGGAATTCGGCGCGATGGAGCGCGAGATGGCTAAGGAAAAGGGCACAAACTCCTTCATCGAGCTGAGCCGCGAAGCCGAAACGATTGCTCCGGGTTCGGACGGGCTTGTATTCCTCCCCTATATGTCCGGCGAAAGGAGCCCGATTTGGGATAGCAAGGCTAAGGGTATTTTCTACGGTATAGACTTTTCAAAGACACGCGCTCATTTCGCACGCGCGGTTATGGAGGGCGTTGCATACTCGCTTCGCCATAACTTGGAAGCTGCGAAGGAAGCCGGCGCGGACGTGGATGTATTAAGCGCCGTCGGCGGCGCGGCCAACAGCAAGGTTTGGATGCAACTTAAGGCCGACATAACGGGTAAAACCATCGTGGTTCCCACATCGGATACGGCCACAGCTTTCGGCGCGGCGATACTCGCAGGGGTTGGCGTGGGCATCTACGCCGATTTTGAAAGTGCGGTTCGCGATACGGTTACAATCACCGCGCAATACATTCCCAACAAGGAAAACGAGGCAGTTTACGATGAAGGCTACCGCATGTATCGCAAACTATATAACAACTTGCGTGAGGACTGAGGGAACGTTGCAATATGCATCGTAAACCCTTAATAAAAGATTATGATGGAGGAACAGTCATGAAAGCAGCAGTTCTTTGTGAGAACGAAGTAATCCGCTATCAAGAGGTGGAAGACCTCATTACAAAGCCGGGCATGGTTAAGGTAAAAGTACGCGCCACGGGAATTTGCGGAAGCGATGTTCCGCGTGTACTACATAATGGTGCACACTTCTACCCTATAGTGCTAGGCCATGAATTTTCGGGCGATGTCGTTGAAGTAGGTGAAGGTGTAACGAGTGTTAGCGTTGGCGATACGGTGTCGGGTGCCCCACTCGTCCCTTGCATGAAATGCGATGATTGCCAGCTCGGCAACTTCTCGCTTTGCA
>CAYJPI010000149.1:2777-6437 GCA_964372005.1 uncultured Oscillospiraceae bacterium
GGAAGCCGCCAGTTCGGAAGCTTTGCCGAATATGTTGTCCTTCCCGAAGCCAATGCGGTGAAGTATGATTCATCCATCCCCTACGATGTAGCGGCGATGTTTGAGCCTTCCACCGTGGCACTTCATGGTGTGCTCTGCAACGACTACAAGGGCGGCGCGGATGTGGCTGTTCTCGGTTGCGGAACTATCGGCATATTCACGATGCAGTGGGCAAAGATTTTCGGTGCAAAGTCCATCACGGTTTTTGATATAGATGATGGACGCCTCGAACTTGCAAAGCGCATGGGTGCAACCAATGTTGTTAACACGCGCAATGCTGATTTCAAGGAGGTCGCACTGTCCTACACAAATGGTAAAGGATTCTCTTCCGTGTTTGAGACGGCAGGCCACCCCGCAACGATGCTTATGGCCTTCGACCTCGCGGCTAACAAAGCAAATGTTTGCTTTATCGGAACGCCGCATGTAGACCTCACCTTCACCCCAAAGCAGTGGGAGAACATGAACCGCAAGGAGTTCAAACTCACAGGTAGCTGGATGAGTTTCTCCGCGCCCTTCCCGGGTAAAGAATGGCAGCTCACAGCGCATTACTTTGCTACGGGAGAATTGAAGTTCGACCCTGCATTTATCTATAAGAAATTTCCCCTAAGCGAGGCGCAAGCCGCCTTTGATTGCTTCCGTAATCCCGCAGATGTGCACGGCAAAATCATGCTCGTCTGTGATTGATAAAAAACAAGGAGAATAAAAAAATGACAGCAGTAAATCTTGATCTCGTACCCAAGTATAATCTTTCGAATGGTATGACAATGCCTTGCATCGGTATGGGCACTTTCGGCTCGGATCGTTTTAACGCCGAGGAAGTATCCGGTGCCGTTGCCGGCGCGATTCGCGCGGGATATCGCATGTTCGATTGCGCGTCGGTCTATGGCAATGAGCACCTCATCGGCGAAGTGTTCGCAGATGCTATCAACGAAGGCGTTGTAAAGCGTGAAGACCTCTTTATCACCACCAAGGTGTGGAATGACCAGCATGGCGCCGGCGAAGTTCTTCTTTCCTGCGCAAAGAGCCTGCGCGACCTTAAGCTCGACTATATCGATGCTTTCTTCCTCCACTGGCCGTTCGCCAACTACCATGCACCGGGTTGCGATGGCGATGCACGCAATCCGGATTCCAAGCCCTTCGATGTTGATCGCTTCATGACAACATGGCGTCAGCTCGAACGCTTGCAGGACATGGGTCTTGTTAAGACCATCGGTATGTCCAGCATGACTATACCCAAGCTCGAGGCGGTTCTTCCCCTTTGCCGCATTAAGCCCACCGTTATCGAGATGGAGATACACCCCGGCTTCCAGCAACCCGAACTCTTTGAGTATTGCTTGAAGAATGGCATTCAACCCATCGCATTTTGCCCCATCGGAAGCCCCACTCGCCCCGATCGCGACAAAACCTCCGATGACGTTGCGGCAACACAAATTCCCGCTGTTGTAGAAGTGGCTAAGGCGCACAATGTGCACCCCGCTGTTATCTGCCTCAAATGGGCTGTACAGCGCGGCCAATGCCCCATCCCCTTCTCCATCTACGAGAATGAGTATACAAGCAACCTTAGATGCGTCACCGAGGATCCCCTCACCGATGCCGAAATGAAGTCGATCGCTGATTCCGATGCGAACTGCCGATTGATCAAAGGCCAAGTTTTCCTCTGGGAAGGCGCGAACGATTGGCATGATCTTTGGGATGAAGACGGCGTAATAGTAAAATAAACACCTTCTAAAGTGTGACAAAAGGGGTGCACCCGTGCTATAATAGGCTCCGGGCACCCCAACTTCGCAAAAAAATATGATAAATTTTTAACATTATTAAACCGATTTTTCGGAAGTTATGGAGGACGTATGAACAAGATAAAAGAAATTCTACAGATGCGCAAGGACAACAAGAACATCGGCATACCTTCATATTGTACGGCAAACGAGCTTGTAATAGAGGCTTTGCTTCGTAATGCCAAAGCGACAAGTATGCCCGTACTTATAGAAGCCACCGCGAACCAAGTAAACCAATTTGGCGGCTACACGGGAATGAAACCTGCGGATTATGCGCTATTTGTAAGGAAGATCGCGGATAAGGTGAATTGCCCCTGGGATCTTGTTGTTTTGGGTGGTGATCACTTGGGCCCCCTCACCTTTAGCAAGGAAGATGAGCAGAGCGCGATGGAAAAGTCCAAGGAACTTGTAAAGCTTTACATCGAAGCCGGCTTCACAAAGATTCACCTCGATACAAGCATGCGCGTGGGAAGTGACCCCACCGATAGCATGCTCTCCACCGAAACAATAGCAAAGCGCGGTGCGATTTTGTATGACGTTTGCATCAAAACATTCGATGCTATGGATGATGCGAACAAGATCCGTCCCGTATTCATTATCGGAAGCGAAGTGCCCATACCGGGCGGCGCAACCGAGGCTGAAGAAGGTGTTGAAGTTACAAAGAGCGCGGACTTTAAGGACACTGTGGATACATACAAGCGCGTGTTCGATGAGTACGGATACACTAATGCATTCGACGATATCGTTGCAGTTGTTGTACAGCCGGGCGTTGAATTCGGCGATAGCCAAGTTTTCATGTATGACAGCGAGGAAGCGAAGGAGCTTTGCTCTGCTCTTCCTGCGTATGAGGGAATCGTGTTCGAAGGCCATTCTACCGACTATCAGCGCAAGGAGTGCTTGCATGCCATGGTTGAGGACGGCATCGCTATATTGAAGGTTGGCCCTGCGCTGACATGGCGCATGCGTGAAGCTCTATTCTCCTTGAGCTACATCGAAAAAGAGATGATCGATGAGCGCGACCGTGCGAACTTCATAGATGTGCTTGAAACCGCCATGCTCGATAAGCCTTCCAACTGGGAGAGGCATTACCACGGCACAAGCAAGACATTGCGCCTTGCACGCCGCTACAGCTACTCGGATCGTTGCCGCTACTATCTCACAGTTCCCGAGGTCGCAAAAGCTACTTACGGTTTGCTCGACAATCTTAGCGAGATTGAGATTCCCCTCAACATCTTGCACCAGTATTTACCCGAGCAATATAAGCGCATATTGAATGGCGAGCTTGAAAACGAAGTTTATGCGATACTCTTCGATGCGATACTTGAAATCGCCGAAGATTATGAATACGCCTGCATGTAAGAAAACAAAGTAGCTTGAGGAGGGAGGAAGCGATATGAAATCAACACCGATATATCGAACAATATATGAAGATTTACTTAAGAAGATACGTTCGGCGGAGTATCCGGCCGGAAGTTTCCTCCCTGCCGAACGCATACTTAGCGAGCAATATGGGGTGGAGCGCCCAACGCTTAGGCGCTCGCTTGACCTGCTTAGCAGCGAAGGGTATATCGTGAAATTGCGCGGTGCGGGAAGCAAGGTGCTCGCACGCGATGAGGTTTCGCCTCGTGCCAATACAATCGTATACGTCATGCCCGACTCTGCGGGAGAACTCGGACATGAGCCTTATCATATGGAGATATGCAATCTACTTGAGAAGCTGTACGGGCCAAAGCGATATTGCGTGCTCATGGCTAAGGCGCACACACTCGGTAACACCATCCCGGAGTGGATGACTTCCGATGAGATTATCGGCACAATATGGGTTAGTGCCGTGAACGAGAGCCTG
>CAYJPI010000150.1:0-6428 GCA_964372005.1 uncultured Oscillospiraceae bacterium
GAAACGTTTTAGCAAGGACAGAAAATGCAATTTTATCAGACAATACAAGGGTTTATCAACCATGCAACACACCCCACCATTCCCCCATCACATACATTCATACCCGGAGTGTCGGCGGTTCAAATCCGTCCGCCGCTACCAAGAGAAAACCCCCGATAGTATCGGGGGTTTTTGTTGTGTTGGGGTGGGGAGGGTTGGGTGAGAATCTATGCTTTTTTGGAAAGTTCATCATCTTGTTCATCATGTGGAATTAAAGAGGGAGTTGAGCCATCGAAAATAACGGAAAATATGCACGGATTATGCATCTTCCTCCATCCCAATCCCATCTACACAAAACTCACCTCCTCCTCAAAATAATTACAAATTGCTTCATAATAAATTTGAGCGGCCATTTTACAGCCGGCATCGCTCATCCAATTATTTACGTCCTGTTCGCTTGCTACGTACCCTTGCTCGATCAAAACGGCGGGATAGAGGTCGCTTTTGATTATTCCGTATGTGTCACCGGTGAAATCATAGTTTGCTTCTTCCTGCTCGGTTAGTGTATATTGAACCGTCTCGCCGTTCTCGCCTTCTTCGTAGCGGCAATAAAATATGCCGGTTGCTTTTCTTGGCGTGTGACCGTTCGCGATAAGCTCATTTGCAATAAATTTGGCGACGGCATAGCTTGCATCGTGATTCTTGTTTTCGGGCAGCTGTGCGTATACCTCAAAACCCGAAATGCTGTTGCTTTGCGCATTTGAATTGCAATGTATGCTTATGAGAAAATCGGCGTTGTTATCGATTGCCGTTTGCTGCCTTTGCGCAATCGAGGCATCAATCGCGTACTCGTGGGTTAAAACTACGTTGAAGCGCTCGTCGGCAGATAAAAGCAGTCTCAAATATTCTGTGGTTTTTTCGGTGATGTCCTCCTCGCTGATGAGACCTTGCGCGCCCGTGTTTTCTTGGCTGTGGCCGCTATCGAGCAAGATGGTGTATGTTTCCGGCTGTATGGGAGATGGCGATGGCTTCGACATTTCTTGCGGCGGTTCGGGCAGTGTGATTGTCAGTGGTTCATTCTCGGGTGTTTGTGAAAAAACCAAAGAAGAGAAAAGCAGTATTACAAGAAAAACCACGGAAGCTGCTGCAAATATATACGTTTTGCGTATCTCTCTCCTCCTTCTTGGATGTTTCTGATGTCTGATTGTGTTTTTCATTAAAATTATTACCGTATTTATCCCTTCCTCTTTTCATTTCATGATTATAATAAATTGCTTACATGTCTTTCCCCGTTCATTTGTATCAACAATTTATGAATAGATCCATCACCCGCCCCGATTCGTCATCAAAAAAACATAAACCCATGTTATACTGTAAAAAAGCATTATTTTGGAGGACAGCCCATGCCGAAAGTTCTTATCGTTGATGATAACAAGCAGATCACCTCGATTTTGGAGGAATATGCGAAGAAGGAAGGCTATGAGCCGATCGTGGCGCATGACGGGGAGGAGGCACTCGCGAAATTTACCGCCGAAAACCCCGATATTCTTCTACTCGATGTGATGATGCCCAAGCTCGATGGCTTCAGCGTTTGCAAGGAGATTCGCAGGATGTCGAACGTGCCGATCATCATGATTACGGCGCGGGGCGAGGATTTCGAGCGGATCATGGGGCTTGACATCGGTGCGGATGACTATATCGTGAAGCCCTTTTCCTCGGGCGAGGTGATGGCGCGGATGAAGGCGATCATGCGGCGAATCCATCGCGAGGAGGTGCAGGCATTTTGCTTCGATAATCTTGTGATAAACCTCGATAGCTTTGTGGTGACCATCGGCAGCGAGGTGGTTTCGCTCACCAAAAAGGAGATAGAGATTCTCTACACCCTTGCAAATGACAAGAACAAGGTGTTCACGCGCGATAATCTACTCAACAGCGTTTGGGGCTATGATTATTGCGGCGACAATCGAACCGTGGACAGCCACATCAAAAGACTGCGTGCGAAGCTCGATGAATATCCGCATGAAAAATGGAGCATCAAAACCATTCGTGGTATGGGATATAAATTTGAGGAAAATCAAGATGCGTAAAAGCAAAATTGCCCTAAAGTTGAGCCTTAATTTCATACTCATGCTCATCACCTTTGCATTGATGATAGGCGTGACATTTATCCTCCTGTTCAGCCGATACGCGATAGATGTGCACCGTGCGCATCTCGACGAAGCGGCGCACACCATCACGAGCATGATGTCGGATTCTCACGAAGATGAGATTTCGAAAGGGGAACACATGCAGTTCGTGTCCGAAATTATGGATGCGGATGTGTGGGTCTTGGATGATGACTCAACAATACTCGGCGCTTACACCTTCGAGGAGGGGCGCGATGTTTCGGCCTTGCCCGAACATGCGACGGTCGCTGTCGATAGCGCATTCGAGGGTATAACCTCCTTTTATGAGGGAAGTGGCGATATGTTTTTGCAAACCACCCTCACAATGGGAGTGCCGATATATGAAAACGGTGAGGTCGTGTCGGTGGTGCTCGTGCACTCTCCCGTTTCGGAAGCGGACATTTTCATAAGGCAGGCCGCTTTTATATTGCTCGGGTGCATCGTGGTGGCGCTCATTATATCGCTGATACTTTCGACCGTGATGTCCTTCTCGCTCACAAGGCCGCTATATAAGATGAAGAAGGTCGCGCAAAAACTGGCTGAAAGCGACTATGCCGCAAAGTGTGATATCCACCGCGAGGATGAAATAGGTGAGCTTTCCACCGTGATCGACGAGCTTTCAAGCAAGCTGTTTGTCGCCGAAAAGGAGCGCGGACAGCTTGAAAAGATGCGTAGGGAATATGTTGCCAACATTTCGCACGAGCTTAAAACGCCCATAACGGTCATAAAAGGTTCGCTCGAAGCGCTGTGCGAAAAGGTCGTAACCAAGCCGCACATGGTGGAAGAATATCACAACAACATGCTCAACGAAACCAAACATTTGCAAAGGCTTGTCGGGGATTTACTCGAGCTTTCGAGATTACAAAACACGGATTTTTCGCTTGAGATGGACGATGTGAGCGTAAACGATGTCCTCCGTGATGCAATCAGAAGCATGACGCCGCTTGCAAACGAGAAAAAAATAACCTTCGATATCGACTTAAAGAACAACATCGATATAAACGCCGATTATGGCAGGCTTAGGCAAATGTTCATTACTGTGCTTGATAATGCAATCAAGTTTTCGGACGATGCGTCCACGGTGGAGGTAGTGGGAGAAGATAGCACCATCGCCATCCGCGACTATGGCATTGGGATTGAGATAGAACGTTTACCGTATATATTCGACCGATTTTATAAGACAAATGATTCCCAAAACCCCGACGGAACGGGGCTTGGGCTCGTCATCGCGAAGGAGGTCGCTATGCGCCATGGCATCAAATTGACCGCCGAAAATGCAGATGGCGGTGGGGCGAAATTCGTATTTGATATGCCCGAAATGACATAACTCGCAAGCAAAAAATCCCAAGTTCATCAAAACAGACCGAAAAAAACATCAAAAAGACACACAACAAAGGTACATTCATATTGTGCTCAGCACAAAACTATGAAAGGTACCTTTTGTTGTGAAGTTGAATGATAGCATACGCGCCCTTACCGCCAACAAATTGAAAGTGATCGCCATCGTGACGATGTTCATCGATCATTTTGTATCCGTATTTTTTACGCATAACACCGTTTTTAACATGATGCTCAAGATTCCCGGCCGCGTGGCCGCGCCCATTATGTGCTACATGATCGCCGAGGGCTACTATAAAACCTCGGATCGTAAACGCTATTTAAGACGACTACTCATCTTTTCGGTCATCTCGCATTTTGCGTATAATCTATGTTTCGGTTATGAATTTTTTGAAGCCACGAGCGTGATTTGGTCGCTCACGATGGGGCTTGTCGCGCTCATGATCGTGAAGAGCGGAAATCTTTATGCGTGGGTGAAGGTCATTGCTGTCGGTGCGTGCTGTTTGCTCGCGATCACTGCAAATTGGAACTATGTGGGAGTATGTTGGGTGGTCACCTTTGGCGTATTCTACGGTGATGTAAAGAAACAGATGCTCGGGTTCGTGGTCGTGGGCGTACTCCTTCACCTCGTTCCGACCTTCCTAAACTTCACGTTCAGCCATGCGGGATTGCCGCATTGGTATCAACTCGGCATATTCTTGGCGATACCGTTACTCCTTTGCTATAACGGTCAACTCGGCAAAAAATCCAAAATCATTTCGCGGACATTCTATTGGTTTTACCCTGTGCACCTCGTGTTTATATGGTTGCTCGCCATTTGCATACCGCTCATGGGAGGGCTTGCATGAGTAAGAAAATCATCGTTATTGTGAGTGTTTTAGTGCTCTTGGGCGTTGGCGGAGCTTTTTTAATGCCGGATATTTTGGCTAAGGATGCCGGTGCTTCTATAGTTGAGCTTGCAAGCAAAATTTCAAAGTCGATAAAAAACCTCCCTCCGCCTAAAGAATACAAAGACCACAAAGAAGAAGGCGGCATATTCGAACTTCCTGTAAACGGGGCGAGCGGCTATGCGAGCGTGGAACTGCGGCTTCGCGAAAAGCCGAACACGGAATCGGAAATACTCGCGATGCTCGCGCCCGGCCAAGGCTTTTGCATACTCGAAGAGGAAGGCGACTGGTGGCATGTGCAAACCGATGCAAACGAAGGTTGGGTGAATCACGATTATTGCATGATCAATTTGCCGGATGTGCTCCCGTCCATCGTGTACAAAAACACCAATGCTTCTGCGAGCGTGCTCCAAACAAGCGGAAAGGATATCCCCGGTATCACGGGCGAAAAACTCTATGATGCCGAGCGCATGAACCCGAGGTTTGGACAAGTCGAATTCGTGATGCCTACATTCTACAGCACCGCAAAGCGCATCGCAAATGCGCAATCCTCAGCGCGAGATGAAAACAACACGCTCGTAATATACGAAGCATTTCGACCTTATGAAGTGCAAAGAACCATCGTAAATGCACTCGATGCGTTATCGAAGTCCGATGTAGATGTGATGGCGGGGCTAACGCAATCTCCATGGTCGATCGGTTGGTTTATATCGACATCGCTCTCCAACCATCAGCGTGGCGTGGCGATGGATGTGTCGCTCGCGAAGATCACCGAGGAACAAAACATGGTGTGCGGTGACTATGTTTTCAGCGAGGTGACCCGTTACGAAGAATACGAAATGCCGTCACATATCCATGAATTGAGTCCGCAGTCCGCCACCTTTTCGCAGCCGATACCTACAAGCAACGACGGCACATGGAAGGAAGTGCCGCTCGCACTTACCATGAACGAGTATTCCATCAAACTGCAAAGCTATTGCGCCGATGCAGGCCTCACGCCCCTCGCGTCAGAATGGTGGCATTTTGACGATACAACAACGCTTGAACGCGTTCGAGAGTACAACAATAAGGGAGAATATCACCATTTTACTATGTATAGCACTATACCAAATCAGGAGGAAACATAATGCAAAGAATTTATAGAAGAAGGAAAAAAACACAGCAGAAGAAAGCGCATTTAAGCGCAAAATACTTGGTTTCTTATGCAATCGCAGGGATTATGAATGGGTATGAATTTGTCAAGGCGTGGGTGTTGTCGCTTGAAAAGGGATTGATTTATGCGACCGCCGCGGTGTGCATCACGGGGCTTCTCATCGTGCCTGTGTTTGCGGCCGCGAACGGCGAGGGAGAAATTTCGCTCAACCCGGACATCACCATGAGCGCGGAAGATGCGCCGGAATCGGGCGAACAAACCATAAATGCAAGGGATATCGGCCTTGAACCTATGGCGATGAATGTGGAAGGCAATGGCGAAATTCAATCGAATATGCCTGTCGAAGAAATAGAGGAACAGCCGCCCGAACCCGACCCGTCGCTCAAGTACGGCGTAGAAAATGCGGAAGTTGCAAAGCTTCAAGCGCGGCTTATGGAGCTTGGCTTCATGCAGGATGATGCGCCGACGGAGTATTTTGGCCCTGCAACGGAAGCCGCCGTGGAAATATTCCAACGTCAACATGAGCTTCAGCAGGACGGTTGGGCGGGCGAAGAAACGCTCGCGCTCATCTATTCAAGCGATGCGAAAAGCTACATGTTAAAGGAAGGTTTCACGGGAACGGATGTCGATAATTTCCAAGAGCAATTGAAGGATCTCGGGTATCTTTCCAAGGCGACGGGTTACTTCGGCTCGGAAACCACCAAGGCTGTGGAGGATTTCCAAAGAGAAAACGGCCTGAGCGCGGACGGTATCGCAGGCGAAGCGACCTTCGACCTCATCTACTCGAGCCACGCGAAACCGCATCCCGATGTAGAAAAAGAGGACAGAAGGAACGCCAACATCGACAAGATGATCGAAGTCGCGAAGGATGCCGTCGGCGAAAAATACATCCTCGGCGCGGAAGGC
>CAYJPI010000151.1:0-6420 GCA_964372005.1 uncultured Oscillospiraceae bacterium
TTTTTTGAACATTCCATGCTGTTTGGCCGTGGCGAATTAAAAGGAGCCTCATTCTTCGTCTCCCCCTTGGGACTTTGTAACATACACTTGTTGCATCCCCCATATGTTTTCAAGCTTGGAGAAATGCTCCTCGAGCTCATCCTTCCGTGCAAGACCCACCGCCACGATAATGGCATTGATGAGCGATAGCGGCGCAACCAGCGAATCGGCAAAGGATGCCATGTCGCTATGTGCTGTGAGGGTATAACCGGAAAGCGGAACGAGTGGCGATGCCGCATTGTCGGTTATGGCGATCGTTTTTGCGCCGCGCTCCCTTGCAAAGCGAAGTGCATCCACCGTGCGCGATGAGTAGCGCGGGAAACTTATGCCGATGCAAACATCACTTTCACTTATCCTGATTAGCTGTTCGGCCGCATCGCTGACAAAGCTGTTTACCATCATCACATTATCGCATGCGAAGCCGAGATAGTAGCTTAAAAATTGAGCGAGAGGTAATGCGCTTCGCATACCCACTATGTATATCTTCCTTGCCTCAAGTATGGCACGAACCGCTCCCGTAAATGCAGTGTTGTCCGCGCTTTCGATAGTAGCGCGGATATTATGCATATCGGCCTTTAGTATGGTGCGAAGAACATCGTCCTCGTCGAGCTCGCTTGTAAGGCGCACGCGCTGTATGGCGGTGAGCTTTGTTCTTATAAGCTCCTGCAATGATCGCTGCAGTTCCGGATAACCGTCGTATCCCATCACATAGGCGAAGCGCACTACCGTGGATTCGCTTACGCCCACGATTTGCCCCATCTTGGAGGCGGTGATGAATGCGGCGCGATCGTAGTTTTCGAGTATGTAGGCCGCAATCTGTTTTTGGCCCTTGCTCAAGGTAGCATAGTCGCGCTTAAGTTTCGTTAACAGGTTGTCATTTTCCACCATGTCATCCCCCTATCGAGAAAAACGCAGAGATATCCATCTGCTTCATATGTGCATGGTCGCCAAGGTCGAAGCCAAGCGGGGTTACGGTGGCATATCCTTCGCGCACGTATCTTTCATCGATATGATCATCATCGCCGAACTTCGTAAGCTTGCCAAATGGCACGAAGAAATACTTCGCACCCGACGGTGCTGTGTATTGCGCGTATTTATTATCGTACTCCTGCAAGCAAAGCGGCGCAACCTTCACGCCCTTGAGTTCCTCGCGCGAGCAGTCCGGCGCATTAACATTTAGTATATGCCCGGGTTTAAGCGGATTTTGTTCGATATAGTCCACGGCGCATTTTGCAGCCCATGTCGCAGAAGAAAAATCCTTGGGGGCATGCGCATAGCAACTTACGGCCACGGCTTGTTTTCCTAGGAGTGCGCCTTCCATCGCGCCGCCGACGGTTCCCGAGTACAAAACATCGCTCCCGAGATTCGAACCGTGGTTGATGCCGGATACCACCGCATCGATTTCGATATCGAGATTGTGACAGCCTATTTTCGCGCAATCAACCGGCGTGCCCGATAAGCTGTAGGCTTTCACATGCTCCAAGCCCGTCAACGTTACCTCATACATGCATAGTGGTGATGTGCATGTGAACGAATGCCCTGCCCCGCTTCTTTGGGTGTCGGGGGCAACTATAGTTACATCATGATATTTCGACAGCTCCAATGCAAGCGCGCTGATTCCCGGCGCGAATATGCCATCGTCATTTGTTAAAAGTAAGCGCATAAATGTACACCTTTCTTTTGTTTGGTAGTCCCTTCGCTCCGGCGTCATTGGCCATTATTTGAGTCGCATGGGACAAAAGCTTACATCATTATAGCAGTACGGTGGTTGTGTTTCAAGGAATATAGCAAATTGGCCGATAAAATATCCGTTGACTATAGCTGTTGTACATGTTAGCCTTAAATCATTAAATAATAAACCGGGAGGAATTACATTAATGAAGAAGATAATTATAGCACCCGATGCTCCTGCCGCAATTGGCCCGTACAACGCCGCCACCGAAGCGAACGGCTTCATATTCACATCCGGCCAGCTTGGCGTAGACCCTCAAACCGGCAAACTCTGCGATGGTGTTGAAGCGCAAGCCGTGCAGGCATTAAAGAACCTTTCGGCCGTTTTAAGCGCCGCGGGTACCACTATGCAAAATGTTGTGAAAACCACGGTGTTCTTGCAGGATCTTAACGACTTTGCAGCTGTAAATGCCATCTATAAGGATGCATTCTCGGATAATTTCCCCGCCCGCTCCTGCGTTGAGGTGGCGAAACTCCCTGCCGGCGCACTCGTTGAAGTTGAGTGCATCGCGGTGAAGTAACAAAACCATATAGCTTGAATAAAAAAATGGCTGACAGCCACTTCAAACCGCCAAAGAAGTGTTCTATGAACACTTCTTTGTTGCATAAAATACATGCTAAAATAACAAATCTTATGTGGGCAAATCTAATATCATCTGCTTATACCCCAAATAATCAAATCCCATGCGCTTGTAAAGCCGTATGGCATCTACATTATCCTCGGTCACTTCGATCCTGTACCTTCCTGCTTTATCATCATATTCGCTTCTCACAAAGTTTATTGCCGCGCTTCCAAATCCTTGCCCCTTGTATGCGTCCCTAACATAAAGTTCTTCTATTAATACAACTATTCCTCCCACTTCGCTTGAATAAGTAAATGAAAGGTTGCAGTAGCCGGCATATTCGCTATCTTTCAAGATTACTATTATCTTCGTGTAGGGGCTTTGATTTAGCGCATAATCTATCGAAGTTTCAATATATTTACGCGGTATGCTGTGCACCACGGCATCCGTTGCATAGAACTCCTCCATCATATTCATGCATTCGTTCCTGTCCTTTTCTTCCATGTATCTTATCATCTTTCCTCCATCTTGCGTCATTACATGCGCTTAAATTTGATTGCGTATCATTTGAGCATTGTATCATGAAATTGCCGCCCCGGACAATTATTTATTCTTGCCCGCCCGGTTAAGAATATGTTGACGTTATGAGCGCATATTGGTATAATAAATACAGAAAAAGTGTACATGAATTGGCAAATCGATGGCATAACTTGCATACGCGGCAACAAAAAAAGCCGAATCGACTCAACAATGATAAGGAGAAATATAAAATCATGGATAGGCAATTGATGAATAACTACACCACAATACTCAAGCAAGAGCTTGTGGCCGCTTTAGGTTGCACCGAACCGATTGCCATCGCATATGCGGCAGCTAAGGCGCGCCAAACGCTCGGCGAAATGCCAATAAAGATGGATGTACTGTGCAGTGGCAATATAATTAAAAATGTAAAGGGCGTTACCGTCCCACAATCAGGCGGGAAAAAGGGGATGGATGTTGCGGCACTGCTAGGCATGCTCGGCGGCGATGCCGATGCAAAGCTTGAGGTGCTCGAATCCATTACGGATGAACATCGCGAAGAGATGACGCGTCTTCTTTCCACCGATTTTTGCACTTGTTCACTTGCCGCCGGCGTTGAAAACCTATACGTAAAGGTGAGCGTTAATTCCGCCATGCATAGCGCCAGTGTAGAGATTACCAACACGCACACGCACATAACCCATATCGAAAAGGATGGCGAAACGATATTTTCGCAGGATGCGCATAAGAAATCGGATTCCGCGGATAAGTCCGCGCTGAATGTTCGCGATATACTCGATTATGCGAGCGAGGTTCCGCTTTGTGATATTCACGATGTTATAATGAAACAAATTGAATGCAACACCGAAATTTCCAACGAAGGCATGAAGGGGCAATACGGCGCAATGGTGGGCCGCACACTAAAGGAAACTTATGCCGACACGGTGGAAAATCGAGCCAAGTACAGCGCGGCGGCAGGTAGCGATGCACGCATGGGTGGGTGCGCACTTCCCGTTGTTATAAACTCGGGTAGCGGCAATCAGGGCATGACGGTATCTCTACCCGTAATCGAATACGCGCGTACGATGAAAGCGTCCGAGGAGGAGCTCATAAGGGCGCTCGTTGTTGCAAACCTTATATCGCTACACCAAAAAAGATATATCGGTAGCCTTTCTGCATACTGTGGCGCAACATCTGCGGCGACGGGTGCGGCCTGCGGCATCGGTAGGCTTATGAAGATGGATTACGATGGCATATCGCGCATAATAATCAACACGGTAGGCAATATCGGCGGCATGGTTTGCGACGGTGCTAAGCCCTCGTGCGCCGCTAAAATAGCATCGGCGGTAGATGCCGGCCTCCTCTCGGTAGAAATGAGCCGCACCGGCCGAGTTTTCCAATCCGGCGAAGGTATAGTGGAGGGCGATGTTGAAAAAACCATCCAGAACATCGGGCGTATGGGACGAGAGGGTATGCGTAGCACCGATGAAGAGATACTCAATATCATGATAGGAAAATAGTTAGTGGGGGACTCGTAATATGCAACAAAGCTGCATATTACGAGTTTATACGTTTATTGCGTAAGCCCCACCATTCACAACGTTATGTGCTTACTTTATTGTAAATAATGTGTTTAAAAAAGGATATCGCCGCAAACTCGGGCAAGGTGCAAAGCTCCATCTCCGTTTCAAGCATGTTTTGAAGCCACCCCTCCTCGAGAGTTTTTTCCCAACTATGTATGCTCGCCAACGCTCGAATGCCGTACACTTCACCTATTTGCAAATTTCCATTGGACATGGTTACTATATCTTCATTTTCATAGTACTTTATATCCCCAAACGCTCCGGAATACGAATGCCCACCGCTAAGCAGTTTTTTAGCATCCTCCAAATCATAATCGCGCGCTATAGCTTGGGCTATTCTACCTGCCCTGTTATGCCTGATTACGGAAAGCTTCCCTCCCTTTTTGAGTACGCGAGAAAGCTGCGATATAATACGCTCGCGCTCGTGCGCAAATTCGAGAACCAAGTGGCATACTACTATATCAAACGTTTCATCCTCGTAGCTCTCAAGCATTCCGATATCGCCGTGAAGCTGTGTAAACAACTCGCTCTTTTGGGATGCCGCTATCATCTTTTCATCGATTTCGATAGCAGTAACATCATTATCCTTCGCGAAATGGTTTGCAGTAAAAGCGAAGCCACTCCCGAAATCCAGCATCTTCATTCCGTGCACATCTGCGAGCTGACTCCATGCGGTGCGGTAAAACAATTCTCCGAGCGGCGATACCGCATAATCGTAATAAGGCTTTATGTCCATCGCTCATATCTCCTAAAATCAATTTTGATACGCTGAAATATAATAATTCAACACAATTATATCATAAATTTCATCCAAATTCGGCATAATTATTAAGTTTATATGAAATATTATAAAGTAACGTTTTCAAGTAGGGAAAATTTTTGTATAATAAAAGCGATGCCGAACAAACTATCGGCATACAGATCACATACTAAACCGTATATTTTGAGGAGGGAAGAACAATGAAAAAAAGTAAACAATTAGTTTCTCTTGCACTTGCACTGGTATTCTTACTGGCCTTGGCCGCTCCCGCACTTGCGTTGGATGAGTGGACGATGTATTCCGCGAAATCAAATGCGCAGATCCGCAGCGGCCCTTCAACAAACCACTCCGTAATAGGTTATCTCGCGCTCGGCCAGGCCGTAGTTGCGAATGCGGATTATGACGAGTGGTATCGCATCGAGCTTTCGAACGGCGAAGGCTATGTTCGCGCGGCGGATTTGTCCTACACCTACGTGTCGGCCCAAACCCCGGTAACAGTTGTGGTTCCCGAAGCTACAACCACTATTCCCACCTCCGCATATGCGGTTAAATACGCAACGAGAAATGTTAATGTGCGTACAGCTCCCTCCACCTCAGGCTCGATCCTCGGCGTACTTGAAGAGGGCGATGGCGTGTATGTCACGGGCGCAATGAGTGGTTCTTGGGCGCAGGTTGTTTATGGCAACCAGTATGCTTATGTATATGGAAGCTACCTTACAGGTGCAACATCCACTTCCACAACAACCGGCGCGGTAACCATGTACACCACGACGGGGCTTACCGTGTATGAACGCGCGGACGACGACTCCGCCAAGATCGGCTATGTCAACTCCGGCACAGCGGTAGAGGTTATCGGCACTACATCCTACTACTACCTCATCCGCTATGGCAATGACAGCGGCTACATCAACAAGAGCTACGTAGTAAGCACATATAACTCCGCGTATGCCACACCTAACTACTATACCGATTTCTCGTACTATTCCGGCTCGGTACTCGTATCGTCGAGCGCGTATGTGTATAGCGGCCCATCCTCAAGCTATGGCACACTTGGCACGGTATATAGCGGTACGGTTCTTCCTTGCACGGGCTTCTACGGCTCATACGCTCAGGTTGTATACAATGGTAGAACCGCCTATATCAACAAGAGTTATGTAAGCACCTATAATTCGTACTATGATTATTACGACTATGATAACTACTACTACAATTACTTCGGTGATTA
>CAYJPI010000152.1:0-6397 GCA_964372005.1 uncultured Oscillospiraceae bacterium
CCTTATATTGGTAGTAGTAGTTTGCTAAAGATAATGATTTTTCCAATGCTGCAGTATCGGTTTTTGTTTTGCGCATCCATATTAAATGAACGGTGGTGCGCGCTGATCGGTGAGAGCTCATTCACTGATCCTTTGTGTGTATTTATTGTATTATAATTATGGCATAAATTCAACGGTTTCTTATTTAACTTTGTCACTGACATGTTGTGCCAAATCTCAAAAAGAAGTACCCCAAATACCATTGATTTAGGGTATTGTAGCATGCTAAACTGCGTATTATCAAATAACAACTATTTGAACATTTTGGGAACAGGAGATAACAATTATGAAGACAGCGATACAAATCGGAGCGGGCAATATAGGTAGGGGCTTCATCGGAGCACTGCTTGAGAAGAACGGTTATCATGTTATTTTTTCCGACGTAAACCAAGAGATTATTGACAAGATAAATGAAGACAAGTGCTACACCGTCCATATAATGGATAGCGAGTGCTATGAGGAGAAGATCACAAACATCAGCGCGTATAACTCGAATGACGAGGCCCTCGTTGCAAGATTCTCGGATGCAAGCATCATCACCAGCGCAGTGGGACTGAACATACTCAAGTTTGTTGCTCCCCTAATTGCCAAGGGCATCGCACACCGCATGGATACAGGTAACAAGGAAAACCTCAATGTTATCGCCTGCGAAAATGCGGTTGGCGGCAGCTCCCAGTTAAAGGCGATGGTATATGAAAAGCTAAGCGACGCACAAAAAGCCTACACTGATGAATACATTGGCTTCCCCAATTGCTCGGTAGACAGAATCGTGCCTCCGGTTACCGGCGAAAATATTATCGATGTTGTTGTTGAAAACTACTACGAATGGAATGTTGAGCGCGGCGGATTTAAGGGTAGCATCCCCGAAATTGAGGGAATGAACTTAGCTGACGAACTTATGCAATATATCGAAAGGAAGCTATTCACGCTCAATACAGGCCACGCAATCGCATCCTATCTTGGCTACATTATGGGACATAAGACCGTTGAGGAGAGCATAAACGACGATTACATCTACAATGTAGTAAAGTATGCGATGACAGAAAGCGGAACCGGCCTCATCAAGAAATACGACATGGATAAAGAGGCGCATGCTAAATACATCGATAAGATTATCAACCGCTTCAAGAACAAATATCTCAACGACGATGTTGCGAGGGTAGGCCGTGAACCGATCAGGAAATTATCACCTGCCGATAGATTGGTTAAACCCATGATGACTGCACAGGGCTTTGGGCTCCCCACCGAGTACTTGATTTTGGGCATAGGAGCGCTTCTAAACTACAAGAACGATACGGATGAGCAGAGCGCGCAGTTGCAAGCTACAATCAGCGAGATGGGTCTTAGAGCGGCCGTAAGCAAGGTATCCGGCATTGAAGATGAAGCCATCTTAACCAAGATTGAAGCAGCTTATAATTTCTTGGGCAAAAAGTAGGATGCCGGTATAGTGTCGACAATGGTTGTCGACACTATACCGATATAGAGCAAGAAAAAAGCGTCGAGGTAGGGCATTTGCCAAACCTCGACGCTTTTTGGAGCTGGTGATCAGATTCGAACTGACTACCTCGTCATTACCAATGACGTGCTCTACCAACTGAGCTACACCAGCAGGTTACTCACTAAATAAGCAACGTTGATATTATAGCTAATACACGTGTATTTTGCAAGCATTATTTTTGCAAAAATTGAACAAAAACATGATATTTCTTTTTTCTTGTGAAGAAAACTCCTAATTTCGGCATGTTTTTTAAAAAAATATATCAGAGAAAAAATGTGTTTGGTTGGGGCGGATATTTTTTCTCCGATATATTTTACTTATTTTATGCTCTTTTCTGCTCGAAGAAATCGGTCAATATATGGGCGCATTCATCTTCCATAATTCCACCTACAACTTCGATTGAATGGTTGAACCAATTATCCGTCATATCCACAACCGATCCGCAACAACCGGCGTGATCATCAAACGCCCCAAAAACTATGCGGGACACGCGCGAAAGTATAGCCGCGCCTGCGCACATCGCGCATGGTTCAAGCGTTACATACAGTGTTGTTCCGTCAAGCCTGCCATCGCACAGGCGGCTGCCTTCCCTTATCGCCAAAAGCTCGGCGTGGCTTGTTGCATCGCTTGCCGCCTTGGTTAGGTTATGCGACCTACAGATAACCTTGCCGCCGCGCACGAGCACCGCGCCCACAGGTACCTCATCCAAAGAATAGGCTATTTTGGCCTGTTCAAGTGCCATGTTCATAAATTTCAAGTCGATTTCCATGTGTTCTTCCTCCGATTTAGCGCAAATCTTCCACTTTCTTTAGGTCTTCATTATAACCGATGATTATGAGTATATCGTCGCTTTCGAGCACATACATGGGATCTATCGCCACGATAACCTCATCATCCTTGCGTATCGCTATAATGCTTACGCGATAGCGTGCACGCACGTCCAAATCACGAATATTCTTGCCAACCCATCCTGCGGGGACATTAATTTCGCTGATACTGCAGTTTTCCGACAAACCGATGAAATCGAGCACACCATCATTGCTTAGAGAATGGGCGAGGCGAATGCCCGTCTCCCTCTCCGGCATAACCACCTTGTCAGCGCCGGTTTTTAACAATAATTTCGCATGCAAATCATCATATGCTTTAGCAATCACCCTTTTTGCACCTCGTTCTTTACAAAGCACACAGGTTAGTATTGATGAGCGTAAATCATCACCCACCGCGATTACTATACAGTCGAAGTTCGATATTCCAAGTTGTTGCAACACCCTTTCTTCAGATGCATCTGCGATAAGCGAATGCGTAACAATATCGGCAATTGCACTCACGTTCTCCTCGTTTCGGTCCACCGCCATAACCTCATGTCCTAAAACGGCCAAGTGTGTTGCAAGGCTTGTTCCAAAACGTCCCAATCCAATAATTAAAAACGATTTCTTTGCCATCGATTCTCCTTTCCGTTACTTTATCTCTATTCTTTTTACCCTACGAGTAGCTGGCCTTCTACGTAGCGTATCTTACCTTCATCATTCGGTCTGCCGGCAAAGGAGAGCATCATAGTGAGCGGCCCAAGCCTGCCGATGAACATCGCCAGTATTACCAAAATGCGGCTCGGAGTGCTCAAAAGCGCCGTTGCACCGACGGATACACCAACCGTTCCGAATGCCGAAGAAAGTTCAAACATAATATTTTCCAGCCCGAGTGCGCCTGCAGCCGTATTCGCCTCGATTGCGCATATCACAGCGACGGTTAACAATAACATCATAACGAACAATAGAAGTATCGTAACAGCTCTTCTAACGGTGTTTTGCGCGATACGCCTGTTGAAAATTCTAACTTCGTTCCGATTTCTTGTAATGCTTACTACCTCGAGGATTAATAACGCAGCCGTTGTTACCTTTACACCGCCGCCCGTACCCGCAGGTGAAGCACCTATGCACATGAGTATCATGCTAAAAATCTTCGATGCATCGGTTAGTGCAAGTTGGTCAATCGTGTTAAATCCTGCCGTTCTCAATGTTACGGATTGAAAGAAGCTTGCAAGCACTTTGTCGGATGCATTAAGCGTTCCTATCGTTGCATCATTATTCCACTCAAGGAAGAGGAACAATATTGCACCGCCAAGTAGCAAAATTACATTCGCGCACACAACAAGTTTTGTGTGCAATTTCCATTTTTGTATCGGCCGTGTTTTTCCCATGTCTATCAGCACAACGAAGCCAAGGCCGCCTGCGATAATTAATCCCATCACGGTAAGATTGATAAGCCAATCACCTTGATACATCGTTAGCGATGCATAGTTTCCAAGAAGGTCGAATCCCGCATTACAAAATGCCGAAATAGAATGGAATAAACTATACCAAATGCCCTTCGCCACCCCGAACTCGGGTATGAACCTAATGCTTAGAAGAGCCGCGCCCACAAGCTCCACCGAAAATGTGAGCTTCATTGCATTTATCGCAAGCCCAACTATGCCTTGCAGCCTGTCCGCATTCATGGCCTCCGCCATAACCATTCGCTCGCGAAGGGATATCTTCTTCCCCACCGCCCTGAACAAAAGTGTCGCCATGGACATGAAGCCAAGTCCACCCACCTGTATTAAGGTGAGTATCACGACATGACCGAATGTAGAGTATGCCGTACCCGTATCAACAACCACCAATCCCGTAACGCATGTTGCCGACGTGGCGGTAAAGAGTGCTTCCAAAAATGTAATCGGTGGTTGGCCATGCATGGTGCTCGCAGGCAATAGCAATAGCCCCGTTCCGATGAGAATAACTACAAGGAATCCGATTGGGAGCACCTGTATCGGGCGCATGTTAAAGCGCAACCGTCTTTTTGTCATGCAATCCTCCGTTTTGTTGTTGTAGCAGTTTCACATATTATAGCCCATCTTTCGTGCCAATAAAAAGCGAAACTACTATAGCGCATCCACAAGCTCATATGTAATATGAACGCGCGTCTATGTCACACATTATACCACTTACATATGCGCTTAGCAACGCCCATATTTTTCACATCCACTCGGGAAAATCCTTCAAGTAAATTCTTTGCGGCATTACTTTATCTAAATGGTGCAGTAGCTCCTCTCGATTCTCCTTAACTGTAAGGTCCTTTCCTACTGCCGCACCTTGGCTAAACGGGCAGGATGCAAGGCATACGCCGCAATCCGTGCCGAGCCGTTGCCATGCGGCAAAGCATGCGTCGGTATCGGTCACCCATGCGTAATCGCCGTTTTTGTCGCACGATGCATTTTTCTTCAACGCACGTCCGGGGCATGATGTGGCACATCTTTGGCATATTTCACAGTATTCCTTTAACCCAAGGGCTCGTTTTTCGCTTATTTCCAGCTCTAAATCGGTAGTTACAACGCCAAGGCGAACACGCGCGCCATAATCCTTGGTCAGTAGGAGGCCAAGGCGGCCTATTTCGCCTATCCCCGCATCCTCAGCCACATATGGTGCAACGACATCATAGCTACCGTCCATGTGATTACGCGCACCATAGCCGAGTTCGCGAATTGTATATGACAGTACCATCCCGATTACGGCTGCATCGATATATCCCTTCGTCACCGCGATACTCTCGGGCATGCGCGGTGCTGTATTGATATAATCCTTGGGCATCTCCACCGCAAATGCTATGCCGTATTTATGCTTGGTGCTTGGCTGTTGCCCATATTTTTCGAGAGGGCGACCCTTGTGGGTGTAGTAATGTTCCGCCGTCATTTTCGTAACACCAACGAGCTTTGCTCCATAGAGCTTGGCTATGTTTAGCAATAGCTTTGTTGCCTCCTCTTTCGAGATGGCCGTTTTTTCACTCGCGCATTCTCCCACTACAAATTCTTTCATGTCCGACAAAAAGCTAAAGCAAGCATCCGGCACTTTCGAATAAATGGGGTGATACATCACCGCTGTTTCATCGCCCGAAGGTCCCTTTTGCCTGAATATATCATCCGTCTCTTTTCTGTCGGGATTTTTTTCATAATAATGCTCATATGCTTCAGACTGCGGAAAATATCCTAAACGTGCAAATATAATATCACGCTCATCCGAACTTCTCATAAGCGATCCTTCTTTCTATTGTGTAATGGTGTAAAACACAAATTGCATAATGTTTCACAGCTTCGATTATACCCATTTTTGAAATAAAACGCAACAGCCACGAATTTAGGATATAATAAGCATATTATATCGATATCTCGATTCGACAAAAAGAATAAATATTAAATTTGTGTAATATACTTGCATTTTCTGTGAATATCGGATATACTGTTTATAATAATATGCCTGCAAAAAGTAAAGTAAACATTTCTATTGATGTATTTCACTATGTGTGGAGAACGCATTTTTTTATGTATCCGTGCAGGTAAAAAAAGGAATAGAAGGGAAGTGTATGCATGACAACCATTGATTATGCAGTAATGATTCTGTACTTACTGGCGACCGTTTACATCGGTTTCCGAGCTTCGAAAAAGGTGAAAAACTCCAAAGATTTCGCACTGGGTGGAAGAACTATATCTCCGCTTATTATCACATTATCGTCACTCGCGACGGTAGCGGGCGCAGGCACTTGTATGGGCCAAGCAGGAAGAGCATATAATGAAGGTTTCTCTGCATTGTGGCTTGTTATAGCTTGGACTGTCGGTATGATCATACTGGCACTCATGGCTAAGAGGATTTACGGTACGGGCGCAGAGAGCATCTCCGGTGTATTTTCGAAGATTCACGGCAAAAACGCAGGCCGCGTTAGTGCTGTTTATACCATGGTATATTCCTTTGGTAATCTCATAAGTCAAATGATAGCGATGGGAACGGTGTTCCTTCTTGTGCTTCGCGGCATGAATATATCATATGAATTGGC
>CAYJPI010000153.1:0-6372 GCA_964372005.1 uncultured Oscillospiraceae bacterium
TTGCCACGCTGTTCCAAAATTACCTTTTAAGTGTGGATACTCTTTTAGTTTTGGATAAGCGTGGGCAGGCAACATTTCGCTGTGCGTATAAATATTAATGCCTTTATCCTTTGTTTGCTCAAGCAATAATTTCAAGTCATGCAAATCATGGCCACTCACAACGATGAAAGGACCTTTTTCTACCGTAAGCGAAACAGTTGTCGGTACCGGTGTGCCATAGCTTTCGGTGTTGGCTTTGTCCAAAAGTGCCATACATTTTAGGTTTATTTCGCCTACTTCGAGAGCGATTGGCAAAAGCTCCGAAACACCGCAATCATACCCTATAAAGAACAAAGCTTTGTATAAAAATTTGTTGATTTCTTCGTCCTCATACCCTAAAACCATAGCGTGGTGCGCATAGGCCGCCATGCCGCGAATGCCAAACAAAATCAATGATTTGAGCGAGCGAATATCTTCATCGGCTTCCCAAATTTTAGCCATATCAAAGCTGTCATTTCTACCGCAAGACGTATTGCAAGCTCCACATTTAGGCACGATTTTACCCTTTTCTCGGTTCACTACATCGATCATTTGCAAAAGAGTATCGTTGTTGAAGTTCACATTTGTTACCGTGGTAAATAAGCCCTCGACCACAATCTTAGCTGTGTCTTTTGTCGGAGATGTATTCCCCTCCAAGGAACGACCAAGTCCGATTAGTGCGCCCGTTAATTCATCTTGCAGATTCGCATTATCGAACTTTTTACCACATACACCCGATTTGCCCTCACAGGCTTTATTGTGCGCTGTCTGCTGACATTGGAAACAAAACATTTCTTTCATTTTCTAATCCTCCATTTTATTTTTTATTATTTGCTAAATATCTAAAATTAAACCATCGGTAGATATCGTAACCACTTGCCAAGGTATGAATTTACCGCTTGCTTTAAGAGCATTTACGGTGGCATTTTCTATCCCGCCACAGCAAGGCACTTCCATGCGTACCACAGTAACGCTTTTTATATTGTTATTTGCGATAATTTCAGTGAGCTTATCGGTGTAGTCGCCCTCGTCAAGTTTCGGACATCCAATTAAAGTTACCTTATTCCTCATAAATTCATTATGGAAATTCGCATAGGCATAGGCTGTGCAATCTGCCGCAATCAGCAAATGCGCATTGGTGAAGTACGGCGCATTTTCGGGTACAAGCTTTATCTGCACAGGCCACTGTCTAAGTGCGGATACAGGCTGATTGGTAGAATTATTTACTACCTGCTCCTTTGGTTTTAGCTCCTTTGAATTGCTACCCGGACAACCGCAAGGCAGTGGTTTGTATTTTTTTACTGCAATATCTTTATCCGAAAAACTAATTGCATTTACCGGGCATACTGGAAGGCAGTTCCCTATTCCATCGCAGTAATCTTCACGGGTTACCTTTGCTTTTCCGTCGATAATTTCGATAGCGCTTTGCTTGCAAGCATTGGCACAAAGTCCGCACCCGACGCATTTTTCTTCATCTATTTTTATCATTTTCTGGCTCATTACTCCATCCTCCCAAATTTCATTTCTTTCCTTTGTCATCGAATTCCTTCGGCATCTCCCTATCTTTCCTTCTCACTGCGACAACCTCCTTGACTGATTTAATCTGATTGTAGTATAATCCAACTAACATTTCCGTTGTTTGAGCAACGAAAGGCGGTTTTTATGGAAAGAATTTATCAAAAAATTATTGGCAATAAACTTTTCACTCATATTTCAGAAAAAGATTTTTCTTCTATGCTCACCTGCCTTGGTGCATTTGAAAAAATCTACAGTAAAAATGAAGTGATATTAAATGAAGGTGACAGTATAAATTTCGTGGGGGCTGTGCTTGAAGGCGCTGTGAAAATCATCAAAACCGATTATGATGGAAGCGAAGTTATTATAGCTGAAGTCTCTGACGGCGATATTTTCGCAGAGGTTTTTGCCTGTGCAAAAATTTTCAGAAGCCCCGTGTCGATTGTTTCTGCTTCTAAGAGCAGAGTTTTGTTTTTTGATTATCAAAAAATAATTACAGCATGTAGCTCGTCCTGCGCCTTTCATCAAAAACTAATTTCCAATATGCTAAGTGTCGTTGCAAATAAAAGTTTATATCTCAACAGGAGAATAGATATCATTTCCAAAAAATCTTTAAGAGATAAAATACTAACCTATTTTCATTATGAGAGCATGGGGCGAAATCGCTTCACTATATCCATGAATCGCGAAGAACTTGCCAACTTTTTATGTGCCGATAGAAGTGCATTATCAAATGAGCTTTCGAAAATGAAAAAAGATGGATTGATTGATTATAGTAAAAATGAGTTTGTTTTGATGTAATTCCGCGCCCATAGTGCCGGTTGCTCCGGTGTTGTTATTCCGCCGAAGCGACGTTCCAAAGGGGCTCGGGTTCTCCCGAAAACTGCGCCGTGCATATGCAGTCGCGATGCTTGCACTCAAATTCCTTTGAATTTGAGTATTTCAGTGATGATAACTACTCTAAAGGTCTCAAGTATGAGTCGCTATCAGACAGTACCTCTAATCTCGCCGACTTTTGGTATCCGCTCTCTTCTTTGATCGGCTTCTCCGTTGGCTTGATATTTCCGTAGTAAAGTTTCTCTATGATTTCTCGCATGTTTTCACCTCCCCCCCGCTTTTTCAACACACAGTATCACAGGTTTGTAGGAATAGCTACTGCAAAGTGATGCGAAGGGGAAGTTTTTGATTTCTTTGTCCATAGGGGCAAATCTCCCCATTTCCGGCGATTATCCGCAATGCGGAGACTGACTGTCTCACTTTCTAAATACACTCTCCTGTTTTCAAGCTTTTTCTGCCAATCAGTCTCCGTTTGGCGGAAGTGGCTTAGGGTGGGCGTTTCTCTTTCTTTCTGCCCTCTCTAATGTCAAGCAATTAATCCATATCTATTTAGAAAACTGTTTTTTTGCGATGCGGTAAAAAACAGTTTAAGTTATGCATTTTCTTTGTTTTGCCCCAAGTCCTTGTGTATTCCACCCGTAGTGTTGTAACTCTACCCTGCGATAATTTCAAAAACAGTTGCCACCCGTAAACTTGCCGCGACATTCGCGACACATCGCCCGAACTCCGTATCGCCGAGACAACCCTCGTTCTCACCGCACTTGAGCCGACATGGGCGAACGTGTGGCGAATTATGCCCCGATCAACACTCTACGCTATTCTCCTGCAATACTCATTACTATTCTTTGCGATGTGGTAGAAAACAGAAAGTTGCAAAAGCTCACAACATATGAAATAATATTATTATACCACTAGGGATGAGCCGTCAGACGTGCATATAGTCAAAGATCCGCCTGCTACGGGGCTTAAAAGGGAAGCAATGCGTCTGCTTCGCACGGCCAATGAAAAGGTTCACAAGCGAGGCGCGCAGTATTATCCTTCTCATATTCAAGAAGCGTATAAAGGCAAGGATTATTTTGATGCCACGGTCGAAGGGTCAGGTGATGATCCATATAATGTGCTAATTCGCTTTAACGATGATGAGTACGATGAATACTTTGGGTATGATGCGCCGTTTTAAAGGGAAAATGAGCCCATCCTTAACTTAAAAACTTCCTGCTGATATTTTCTGTTTTCTTCCACATGGTAGCGAACAGAAAAAACGCAGATGCAATAAAAAGCATAAAGGACTCGTCCATTTTACCATGAACAAAGTCAACCAAATCGATAACAAAGTTCCCGATACCATCAAAGGTGCGCGTGAACAAGATCGTATATCCATAAAACGCGAGAACGAGTGTCAGATAACACATAAAATCCTCACGCAAACAAAAAAGCAGCTATGTCCCGTATCGGATACAACTGCTTTTATCTGTATTTTCAGTTATAATGATGTTTGTTGCTTCTATTAAACCGGTGACACCATCAACATCAAACTATTCGCTCTATCGTTATGCCAAGGTATTCTGCCAGACCATCTGCGATAAGTTGATGGTCCTGCTCATGTGGCAAGCCCGACACCAGCGCGTAGCCGATAAATTCGCCGTTTTTATATCTTAGTGGAAAGCAACCGCCGCATAGCGCAAATTCGTTTTCACGGCTTTCCCAAGGTATTGATAGGCCATTATATTCCGTTTCAAGGCAGGCGCGGAGCGAACTCATACCGAGTGCATCACACACGTTTTGCTTTTTTTGCATCCACCAAACGTTTTCAAGCCCGGTGCTCTCCATTTGATGGGCAAAGAGTATCGATCCATCGCGGACGATTCGCACAGCTGCATTTCCCTTGAATTTTGTTTTCGCAAGGTCGACAAGAAGGCAGCCGAGCTTCAACGCATCATCATTACAAAACGATTCGAAGCGAAGATTTTCTTCGTGGGCAATTACTGTCTTCAGCCACTCGGGTTTAGTGAAATGCACTCCCATTTAACCCAAAGCCTCCGTCAATGCTTTTTCCATCACGTCCTTGTTGGGTTTCTTGCCCGTCCACATTTCGATATTGATTGCGGCCTGATTGATGAGCATCCCAACCCCGGTGTTCCAACATGCACCGCGAGCTTCGGCGGCGCGGAGCAAGGGTGTTATCGCGGGATTCGGTATAACATCCTGCACAAACATCGACGGCAAGATTGTGTTCGTATCGATGTTGGGCATTTCATCAACATTCGGGTAAAGCCCGATTGGAGTTGCGTTTACAAGAATGTCCGTGCTTTCCGGTATGGAGTATGTGCTTTCCCACGATACATATTCGCACGATTGATTCATTCCGACAAGCACATCCATGAGGTCGCTTCCAAGTGCCACATCCTCAGGACGGTTAACAAGGGTGATGTGTTCTGCACCCGCAAGGCTCATCTCCACGCTGATGGCACGCGCCGCGCCGCCTGCTCCCAAAATTACGATGCGCTTACCCTTTGCATCGACATTGTTGGACGCTAACGACTCCATAAAGCCTTTACCATCCGTGTTATCGCCGAAGAGTTTGCCATTATCGTTCACAACGGTGTTTACAGCGCCGATAAGCTTCGCACTTTCCGATATGCTGTCGAGATATTCAAGCACTTTGATTTTATGTGGGATAGTGGTGTTTATTCCGCGCATCTTCATGGCCTTTAAGCCTATTATCGCATCCTCAAGATCATCGGGCGATACATCGATGGTCAAAAAACGCCATCTATCGAGGCCCATATCCTTAAATGCGGCTTCTTGAATCACGACCCCCGGATTCTCCGAAACAGGAGAACCGAAAACGCCAACGAGATTATCCAAGTAATTCTGCTCTTTCATATTCATCTACTCCTTAAATTACACGCGCTCACGCTTGATTTTTCTTGCATAGCAATCTAGCCAGATTATTGTTACGATAACTATTCCCTGTATTAGCAGCTGCAAGTACGGTTCAACACTCAACATATTAAGGCAACTGCTCAATATTTGCAATACCAACAAGCCGATAAAGCTCTGCCATACACCGCCTACACCGCCTGCGAAGGATGTTCCACCGACAACAACACCGCAATTTACCATGAGCGCAGTGGTGTCCCCATATATCGAAGAGCCGGTGTTTAAGCGTGAGCTAAGAAGAACGCCGGCAATTCCCGCCGCGACGGAGCTTAGCACGAATGCTACCCACTTTGTCGAAACAACATTGATACCCGAATATTTTGCTACATCGTAGTCACCGCCTAGCGCATAACAATTGCGGCCATAGCGTGTGAAGCGAAGCAAGCAATAGGTAAGAACGAGAAGCCCGATCATGAAGAGAATGATGTTGTGTACCCCCGGTATGAGCATCCCGTTAGAGATGAGCATGAAGTCCATGTTCGTGCTCGATATTGGGTGCGCGTCGGTTAGTTGTTGCGCAACACCTTTCATGAGCATGCCCATTCCCAAGGTGATTATGAAGGCTTCCGAGCGCTGATGCACAACGAAGAATCCGTTTATAAATCCAACGAGTGCACAAGCTGCAATCGCGATTAAAACTGCTATTGCAATCGGAAATCCTTGGTTAATGAGCAAAATTGTGATAATTCCCGAAAGGCACATCACCGAACCTACCGACAGGTCGCAACCTGCGCAAATAACCGTTAGTGTAACGCCAAATGCTATTATGACGTTAACGGAAGCATCGCGGAAAATGTTTGTCCAATTATAAACCGTGTAGAAGTTCGTATCGAAGAACAGCATCAAAACCAGCATAGCCAATATTGCGACAACGGCTTTTTGCTGTAGCATAAGCTTCCCGATAGTTCCGAGCGTACTGTTGGGTGTTTTAGTCGACGCCATAGTATTGTTAGTCATCTTTCATTCCTCCTTAAAGCGTCTTTCTGTTGTCGAGCCAGATGGCGGCAACGAGGATAGAGCCCCTGAGCACAACCTGCATGTTCGGGCCAACACCCAAGA
>CAYJPI010000154.1:0-4675 GCA_964372005.1 uncultured Oscillospiraceae bacterium
ACGCACAGCCTCCCACCGATGGAGAACAACGGTAAAATACATAAAATAATCCTTTGCCAATTGAACAGAATTGGAGTATAATGATAAAAGTGGTGGATTTAATTCGATTTACCACATAAAAAAACAGTAACGAGGGTTGCCTTTAATTTCATGGCAACCTTTCGTGTACCGAAGGAGACGCAAAAGAAATGGTTAATCCCAGCCGTGTGGCATTTACAATTTTCGGACAGGATATTTACTGGTATGGAATAACTATGGCGCTTGGCATAATCGTAGCGGCCATATTGACTATCGTGGAATGTAAGCGTAAGAAGCTTCATGAGGACACCGCGCTTGATGTATGCCTCGTGGCTATTCCATCGGGAATCGTGGGAGCGAGACTATATTATGTGCTCTTTGAGCTCGAAAGATATTTAGCTGATCCCATAAGCATGTTGTATATTTGGGAAGGCGGACTTGCCGTCTACGGCTCGATAATCGGCGGTGCGATCGGTGTTTACATCTACTGCCGCAAAAAGAAGATACGTTTTTTGAAGATAGTCGATGCAATTGCACCCGGGCTCGTTCTTGCACAATCCATAGGCAGATGGGGTAACTTCTTTAATCAAGAAGCATTCGGTCCTGTCGTAACAGATCCTTCGCTTTTATGGTTCCCCTATGCCGTGCGCATAGACGGAGTGCACACGTTTAACGGCGTTGTGTGCGAGCATCCCTACCATATGGCTACGTTTTTCTACGAATCCGCATGGTGTTTCATTGTGTTCCTCGTTCTGTGGTTCTTCATAAGAAAGCGCGTAAAGCATGACGGCGATGTATTCTTATGGTATGGCCTACTATATGGCTTGGAGCGCATGTATGTCGAAGGGTTGAGGGGCGACAGTTTGTGGCTTATCCCCGATGTCATTCGCGTTTCGCAGGCATTATCCGCAGCTATGGTTGTGGGGGTTGCAGTGTTCTTCATCATCAGGCGCTCGAAAGAGAAGAAGCTCGGCGAGCTGATTTGGCCGCGCCCCGAATCTGTAATTGAAGAAAATGTGATTGAAGATGAAAAGATAGAAGAAGTGAATGTTGATGCTAATAGCGATACAGGCGCGGATGATTCGGACGGAAGCGATGCCGAAAAAAGCGAAGGCGACGAAGCTGATGAGGACGAAGCTGATGATGCGAATGAGGAGGATAAGTAACTCATGCGCAATTTGACAATGCTTACGGATCTCTACCAGCTCACAATGATGTACGGCTACTTCAAACATTCGATGAATGAAAACGAGGCCGTGTTCGATTTATTCTTCAGGAAAACCCGTGATAACAGCGCTTATGCGGTGACGGCAGGTTTGGAGAGCGTTATCGAGTACATCAACGGTTTGCATTTCACCGATGATGATATCGCGTACTTGCGCACACTAAATCTTTTCGATGAGGATTTCTTCGCATACCTTGCGAAGTTTACTTTTACGGGCGAGATATATGCCATGCCCGAGGGAACCGTCGCGTTCCCATATGAGCCGCTACTGCGCGTAAAAGCGCCGATTATGGAGGCGCAGCTCATAGAGACGGCACTTTTGAACCTTGTGAACCATCAAACCCTTATCGCCACCAAGGCTAGCCGCGTTGTGTATGCGGCTAATGGTGATGCGGTGCTGGAGTTTGGCCTTAGGCGCGCCCAAGGCCCCGATGCCGGCGTTTATGGTGCGCGTGCTGCTATCATAGGCGGATGCACGGCAACGAGCAATGTGCTAACAGGGCAGATGTTTGATATCGCAGTGAGGGGTACTCACGCGCACAGCTGGGTGATGAGCTTCCCCGACGAACTATCAGCGTTCCGTGCTTATGCGGATGTATTCCCTGCATCTTGCATGTTACTTGTGGATACTTTTGATACATTGCGCTCGGGCGTTCCCAACGCCATAACGGTGTTCCGCGAGCTTGAAGCGAAGGGATACAAGCCTGCAGGTATACGCCTTGATAGCGGCGACCTTGCATATCTTTCAAAGGCCGCGCGTGAAATGCTTGACAAGGCAGGATTTGAGGGAGTGCCGATCTTTGCATCGAGCGATTTGGATGAAACGGTTATACGCGACTTGAAAGCGCAAGGAAGTTGCATCGATGTTTGGGGCGTGGGCACAAGGCTCATCACGAGTGACGATTGCCCTGCGCTCGGGGGCGTATATAAACTTGCCGCCGAAGTGGTGGACGGGGAGATGACGCCCAAAATTAAACGGAGCGACAACCCGGCAAAGCTTACAACCCCCGGATATAAGAAGGTTGTGAGGCTGTACAAGAAGAAGAATGGCAAGGCGATTGCCGACCTCATGATGCTAAATGATGAAGAGATTGACGAATCAAAGCCGCTTCGTTTGTTCGACCCGAATCAAACATGGAAGTCGATGATTGTTACAAATTACACCGCGCGTGAATTGCTTGTGCCTGTGTTTATCGACGGGAAGCAGGTTTACGATTCGCCGGATGTAATGGAAATACAAAAATATGCAAAGAGTGAGCTTTCCTCGCTGTGGGAGGAATATAAGAGATTATTGAATCCGCATGTTTACAAGGTGGACTTGTCGGATCGACTATACAAACTTAAAAATAGTTTGCTTGAACACGCCGTAAAGGGAGAGGTGCATGAAACGTAAGGCTGTTTTGCTGGTAATTATCCCCGCCATTTTTATGGGGGGATGTTTGCATGCCACGCCGACGCTTACGGGCGAGCCAACTCCACCGCCTGTCCTTTCGGCTATCGCGCAGGAGGTTGAGCCGGAAGAAGCGGCGGTAGATGCACTGGGCGTACCCTTAGAATTAGCCGAGCATTATATGCGCTATGTGGCATTACATGATGTGCGCGTTTATCAGGTGAACTTACATGCCCTATTGGATGGGGTTTTTCAAAACAATTATGTGGAAACATTGCAAGGCAGAGCTACAATAGAATTTATGGATGATAGCGGAAGGCTTGTTGCGAGCTGTACGCTTTATACAGCGGGTGAAGAGGATACGCTTGTGCTTGAACCCGGCGAAAACATCGTGTATGCAGAGATTGCGGCCGATGTAGATGTACAAATGATGGATTTTGAATTTACTGTAACCGAACCATTTCTACCGATAGGGTAAAAGAAGAATTTTATAAATCTTACATAGATAGCGACGAAGCTATTGCTATATAGTACTGAAAGGGGATCTCTATGGAAAAGACGATGCTTTTAACGATGTACAAAAAACTACAATCAAACCTTACGAAACATCCCTATTTGAAGAGGGTGCACATATCCCAAAAGGAGATGACCGCGCTTCTTACCCGTATCGATTTTAAGGAAAAATTTATAAAAACAGATTTCACGCCGGCAACGATTTGCACATCGGTGCTTGAATTGTGCATGCCGGTTATGGAACACTATGAGAAAGAAGCTCCAAAAGAAGGCTGGCTACCTGCGATATACGAGCTTGTGCGCGAAAGATTGTACCCAACGGGTGATGCGGAAAGCATAAGGGATCAAAACTTTTTAAGAGCGGCACATTTCTACCTCGTAGTATTGAAGCAGTGCCTCAAATTTGAGGCAGAAGTTAGTGAATTTTCGTGGAAAACAAATTTCGAGCTTGCAACCGAGGAAGAGCTTGAAAATAGCATCACCAAGGATTCCTATATCCGCATGACGCACATCCTCGAGGATGATTGCGTATTTGAGATGATGCGTATCGGCCGCGAAATAATGCCATTTGATATTTTGGCGCATGTAGCGGGCGTGCACCATGTATCGATGTGCATGGGCCGCCAGCTTGCATCAAGCGGTGTAAATGTTGACTTACCGCTCGTTAGCGCGGCGGCGGCAACGCATGATATAGGTAAGTTCGGTTGCCGCGGCGAGGAAGTGCGCAGAATACCCTATCTTCATTATTACTACACGGATGTGTGGCTGAGGCGGCATGCGCTTATCAATGTATCGCATATCGCGGCCAACCACTCCACATGGGATCTTGAGCTCGAAAACTTATCGGTTGAAGCGCTGCTTCTTATCTATGCGGATTTTCGCGTTAAGGCGGATGGACGCAAGGATGGCAAGGAGAACATGCGCATCTTCCCGCTTGACGAGTCCTACGATGTAATATTGCAAAAACTCGACAATGTGGATGAAAGGAAGCTTCGCCGTTATGAGCGAGTTTACCATAAGCTCCATGATTTTGAGGATTACATGATATCGCTGGGTGTGAATACAAACACCGATGGTGGGTGCTTGCTCGGCCAAGAAATCCCATGCGATATTGCACTTGTTTCCGAAGACGGCGCGGTTGAAGCGCTAAAGTTCTTTGCAATTTCGCATAATATTTCGCTTATGCAAAAGATCGGGCAGGATAATTCATTTGTAGATATGCTTGAAGCGGCCAGATCCGAAAAGGACTGGAAGAACCTTCGCACTTACATAAACATCATCGAAGAGTACTTTACATATATGACGCAGCGCCAAAAAACGATAACGCTACGTTTCTTGTATGAGCTATTCATGCACAAACAGGGGGATATTCGCCATCAAGCATCCATGCTGCTTGCAAATATCATAGCGCATTATGATGTGGAGTACAGAAAGGAACTGCCGCCCGGCGTGGTGGTTGATACCGATGAGGAAACGGGCATTTCCCTGTTCAAAGATTATGTAAAAGATATACTCTATCCTGACTATAA
>CAYJPI010000154.1:4753-5107 GCA_964372005.1 uncultured Oscillospiraceae bacterium
CGGTATTCTTGGAACGCTTTGAAGCATATGATGAAAGCCTATTGCCGCTCCTTTTTAATTGCCTGCAAAAAGAAGCGATATTTAACATGAAAAACGAGAACTTCACGCCCATACTACGCGCCTCGTCGCTTCTTACAAAATCAACACGCGAGAATAAGGCCGCAGTGCTGGACTTTTACATCAGGGTGCTCCAAAAGAAGGACGTGGATGAAAGCATCCGCGCGAAAATACACAAGCTACTTCAAACCGTGGAGTATGAAAATGATGTAAGTCTAGCATTCCTAACCCAAAAAGCATATGATTTGATGCCCGATTTGGATGCACCTTTTGATTGGACAAAGATTGCATCGGGCA
>CAYJPI010000154.1:5187-6357 GCA_964372005.1 uncultured Oscillospiraceae bacterium
TGTTCCTCGAAAATTTAAAAACGGCAACTCCTTACATAATAAAAATAGTGAATATTGAGCTATTGTATAATAGGCTCAGTGAAAATGACTATTCAAGAGCATTCCACGTAGCGGCGCATCTTGCAAACCTTGTTAGGGTTAGTGAGAGAATAAGTGTGCGTGCGGCGGCGGGTGATGCGCTGGTTGAAGTTTCGAAGGTGCTTACGAACGAACAGCGCAATGAAATCACGGTTGAACTTACGCGCGGACTCGAGTCTGTCGAGTATGAATTTTCTAAGTATATTCCGCGCTTCCTCGGGAAGATTGCATTGCAACTGCACCCAAAGGAGCTTGACGAACTTATTGACGAGCTCGATAAATACATCAAAAAAGGTAATGACCGTGCGGCATGCATTACAATGCATGCGCTCGGCGTGCTTATCGAGCATTACGATGCGGGCTATCAAAGGGAATTTGGCGAGGGCGATGAGCCATACACCGACAGGCACATGCGCCTTTTAGGGATGCTCGTCGGTAGCTTATCGCACTATAATGAAACCGTTCAAAGGGAGGCATTCCTCGTTATCGGAAAACACTTGTTCGGGGGAAATATGCCGCGCGAGAATAAACGCCATGTGTTTACACTCGTGCATAAAAAACTGTTAACCCTAATACATGAACAGCCCGATGGTTTGCTCACGTTCTTTAACAGTGCATCATCGCTCAACCATATTTATCGCTTTATTATAGACACCATTGTAAAAGATGGGCCTTTCGAGTTTGAAGAAAAAAGGAAGATCGCCTTCTTCCCGGGTACATTCGATCCTTTCTCGGTTAGCCACAAGGCGATTGTTGATGCCATACGCGACCTTGATATTGAAGTGTACCTCGCGCTTGATGAGTTCAGCTGGTCGAAGAGAACACAGCCGCATCTTATTAGGCGGCGCATCATGAATATGTCGGTGGCACATGAATTTGGCGTTTTCCTCTTCCCCGATAATATTCCGGTGAACATTGCAAACCCAAATGATCTTCAAAGGCTATCCACGCTTTTTCCAAAGAACGATGTGTACATCGTTGTGGGAAGCGATGTAATACTAAATGCCTCGTCCTATAAGAACCCACCGTCCCCTCACTCGATACATGGATTCCACCACATCATATTCAGAAGGAACAATGTTGACGGGGATT
>CAYJPI010000155.1:0-6351 GCA_964372005.1 uncultured Oscillospiraceae bacterium
CACGCCTGTAAGCGCAGCGATGTCAAGACCGCCCACCTTGGAGAGAACATCAATCGCGTCATTATTATTTATCTCGTGGCGGTCAAGTGCAGTTTCAATAACATGTACCTTGCGCTTCAAGCCATCGCTTGATAATCCTGCCCCGCGCCCGGTAACATCGGCAGGCTTATCGCCTAGCAAGCAGGATATCACCGCACTGCTCGAGGTAGTATTTCCTATACCCATTTCACCCGTTGCGATAATGTTATATCCTTTTTCCTTATACTCCTTCACCAAATCCATGCCGATTCGGATGGCCTTTTCGGTTTCCTCACGGGTCATCGCCGGTGTATTATAAAAGTTTCGCGTTCCTTTGCGCACCTTATAATCGAGTATTCCGTTTCCACTTACATCCGATGCAATACCAACATCGACGACGGCCACATCCGCCCCCGCCTTTTTCGAAAGCAGGCTAATAGTTGCTTGGCCTTTTGCCATTTCTTTTGCAACTACTGCAGTGATCTCTTGGCCGGTTTGTGTTACGCCTTCCTCAACCACTCCGTTATCGGCACACATAACCATGGTGATTTTCTTTGAAATATCGAATGATGCCGTTTCAAATATGCCTGCCATCCTTACGATTATGTCCTCCAATTTCCCCATGGAATCAAGCGGTTTTGCAATGTTATTAAGCTTTTCCTTTGCAAGAAGCATAGCTTTTTTATCTAAGTGTTGACAGGGTAAAAATATTGACATATTATAGCTCCTACATAATTAATTATATATGTTTTATGGCATTTTTTATCGCGTTTAAAAAAGAGCTGAACCGTTGCCCATCTCTTTGGGATTGTATCATAAAGGTATAAATGCGTCAATGATGCACTTGCGCAATATGTCAAAATAAAGTAAGATAGATTCAGGAAGGTGGATTATATGAGAATACTCTTAGTCGGCGGTTCAAAGAGTGGCAAGTCATCATTGGGGGAATCGCTCGCATGTAAAATGCGGACGCAGAGCGACCACCTTTACTACATCGCCACCATGATTCCCCGTGATTCTGAAGATGATGCACGAATACTCGCACATAGATATATGAGAAAAGACAAGAACTTTTCAACCATTGAATGCACTTTTGATATAGAAACTATACTTTCAAAGTGTGATAATAACGGCGTATTCTTGTTGGATAGCCTAACTTCCCTACTCGCAAATGAAATGTTCATGCAAAATGGTGAGGTAAATCTCGATGCATCGAGTAAAATAATAAACGGCCTGGATTTAGTAATGAAAAAAATCAACCGCATAGCGATAGTTTCGGATGGTATCCATATGGGAACAGAGACTTATGATGAGCTTACAAAAGCGTACATGAAAGGTCTTGCACATATTACTTCTCACTGCGCAAGGCTTTGCGACGTAGTGATAGAATCAACTTTTTCCATCCCAACAATTCACAAAGGAGCAAACCATGTGCAAGCGATTATGTAGCGCTTTTTTCGCCGCCTTATCCACATATAGCACATTGCCTACACCTAAAATTGAATGGGAAGAGAAGATTTTCCCTTTACTTTTGCCTTTCCTTCCTATAGTGGGATTGATTATAGGTGGAATATGGTATGGCTTATGCGTGTTATTATTTTCATTGCAGATCCCCCAATTCATCTTGGCGGCGATGTTTTTCCTCATCCCTTTATTTATCACAGGATTTTTCCACTTGGATGGATATATGGATGTGGCGGATGCCGTAATGTCACAAAGGAACAAAACGGAACGGGTACGCATTTTGAAGGATTCGCATGTGGGAAGCTTTGCGGTTATTGCAGTTGTGATATATTTTTTGGTAAGCTACGCATCGTCCATCGATATAGTTTCAAGTGTAGAAACGAACCCCCTTCTTAGTATGATAATTATACACCCTGCTTTTTTGCGTGCACTTTGCGCGCTATACATATTAAACTTTCCACTATTATCAAAGGACGGGTACGCCGCATTGTATCGCAGTGAGGGCAGAAAAGCTCAGACAATTTGGGCATTGTCATTATTATTACTACTCGTAATCGCATCGATTGCGATGTGCGGTATTTCTTCACTTATCGTGCTTGCGGTAGCCTTGGTTTCGAGTTTGATAATTTGCAGCATATCATGTAAATCATTGGGTGGAATAAATGGTGATGTGTCGGGTGCATCGCTCGTTTTCGGTGACATGTGTGCCCTAATCGCTATTGCTGTAGGAGGTGCTTAAGTGTGACTATTGTATTCGGTGGTGCTTTTCAAGGAAAATGTGACTTTGTTTTGGAAAATTTCGCTTATTCAAGAGATGATATTTACTTCTGCAATGAGAACGACACTCTAATCCAAACCGATTTGCCTGTGATTTGCGGTTTGCATGTTCATATGTTCGGCATGGTGCGTCGCGGTGAGGATTGCATGGCATGGCTTGATAAGATGCTCCCCACATGGCAGGGTCGTGTTATTATTGCGGATGACATCAGCGCAGGTATAGTCCCAATGGATGCACAACTTAGATCATGGCGTGAACAAACGGGGCGCGCACTCGCCCTACTATGCGAACAGGCAACGGATGTGTACCGTGTGTTCTACTCGATACCAACAAAAATAAAGTAAAGCAAGAGGCTTATTATGGAAATAATGCGCGTAAATTCCGGTGGAATCTTCCATCCGCTCGACCCACAATTTGATGAAATTCACATCGAAGATATCGCTCATGCGCTATCGCTGATGTGCCGAGGAAATGGGCAGTTAAGGCACTTTTATAGTGTAGCACAGCATAGTATAAATTGCGCAATTGAGGCAAAGGCACGCGGCTACTCGAGGCGCGTTCAACTTGCTTGCCTTCTGCATGATGGGAGCGAAGCATACATCGCCGATATCATACGCCCGATAAAACCCTTCCTTTCAAACTACTATGCCCTCGAGGAAAAACTACAAAACCTAATATACGAAAAATACCTTACTTCAAAGCTCTGTGATGATGAAGCCGCTCTCGTCAAACTCATCGATGATGAAATTTTGCGCTACGAATTGCATGAACTTCTCAATGGTTCAAAAGCAACTGAATTGCCTAATCTTTCCACAATTCCTCTTTGCGAAGTTGTACCTTTTGAGGTTAATGAATGCTCTTTTCTAACACATTTTTATGAACTGAGCAAGGAGTCACAATAAATGAACGTTTTGTAAAAATTTTATTATTTTTTCCTATATTTTATGACAATTGCTATTGCGTTTTATAAATGAGCGTGTTAACATGTAACTAAAATAGATAGATAAAAAATTGTCGTAGTACATGATAGCGTATCATGTTTCGTTTATAAATCATTAGGGGGTTCTTGGTTTGAAAAGGTTAGCTTCTCTCGCGTTTTTTAGCATTGCAATGGTGTGCATTACATTATTTTCAACACCGGTGTTTGCCAATGATTTATTTGCTTCGTCTCAAGGTTTTTTAGGAGAGCATTTTTTGACATTGATTGCCGCAGCGATTGCTCTTTTGTTATTTATTGTTATTTTGGTTTTGATCCGCAGATCCAAATTTGACAAGGATAAGGCCGTTAAAATTGCAGTTGAAACAACGAAAAATCACGATAGTGCGACAGGACTTCCGTCGCTACAGAAGTTTATCGATGAGTGCAGAATAATACTGCAAAATGCCTCTCCCGATCAATATATGATTGCATCCTATGAAATGCAAGGGTTCAGCTTTATTACGGAATCTTATGGCGAGGAAACAACCAATCGTCTTCTTTCCTATGTAGCAAGCGAGGTTCAGGGCATTGTCGGCACAAGGCATGGTCTTGCAACCCGTGTGGAAAGCAATCGCTTCATAATTTTAACGGAAGCGATACCTCGCACCAATTTGCGCCGCGAATTCAATGCTATGAGCAATATCTTTATCGATGAATTTGCCGGGCAGAACATATCATCCGACTTCAAACTCATCCGTCATATCGGCGTATACTATGTGTCCGATCCACAAAAGAGCATATATACATGTATCGAATGTGCCCATGAAGCAAGGTATAAGGCGCATTCAAGCTTCGGTAATGCGCTTGAAATTTTTACAAATGATATGGCAAAGGCACGCGATGAAGCAAACGAAGTTGCCGTAATTATGCAAAGCGCACTTAATAATAGGGAATTCATCCCCTATATCCAGCCGAAAGTAGATATCCAAACGGGAAAAATCGCAGGCGGTGAGGTTCTCGTTAGATGGCAGCATGGTGACAGAATGATATTCCCCGGCACTTTCATCCCTATCTTTGAGGATAATGGGTTCATCGCTAAGCTCGACCTTTACATGTTCGAGGAGACTTGCCGAATATTAGGCGAGCAGAAGGTTCATATAAGGTGCGGCATTTCAAGCTTGAGCGTTAATCTATCAAGATATAGCCTCGCAACCCCGGGAATTGCAAGCCAGCTTGCAGTTATTGCAAAGAAATACAGGGTTCTACCCGAAATGATAGAACTTGAAGTAACGGAATCGTATTTCGCGCAGAATAAGAAGGTTATTATCGATGCGGTAGAAGCCCTCAAAACACGTGGTTTCAAGGTTTCGATCGATGACTTTGGAAATGATTACTCATCGCTTATTTCGCTTTACGAGATCCCTGCAAATTGCATAAAGCTCGATAAAGGCTTTGTTGACAATTTGTTCGATCGCCGCGGCATGCTCCTTGTGGATTCTTTCATCACCACCATCTACAAGTTGGGCTTCCAAGTTGTAGCGGAAGGCATAGAAACACAAGAACAATACGATATGCTAAAGGATTTCGGTTGCAATATCGGGCAGGGTTATTTCTTTTCAAAGCCTATTACTGTCAATGATTTTATTGCACTGGCAGAAAACTTCATACCTCCCGAATATAATCCTACAAAAAAAGACCTATATAAGATGTTAAGGGAGAGTTAGTAGAGTTATGGAAATCGTTAGCCGTTCAAACTCGCTTGTAAAAACCGTGCGTTCGCTCGCTTCAAAGAAGGGCCGTGATAAAGAGGGGCTTCATCTTGTTGAAGGCGAAAAGCTCGTTAAAGAAGCTGTAATTTCATCCATGGTGCTCGTTGACGGATTTATCGAAGGCGAGCATATACTATATGAAGCGATAATCGAGGGAAGCGGTGCAAACCTCCATCATGTTAATCGCTCGGTAATGGAAGCATTAACCAATACCGTTACGCCGCCGCGCATTTGTGCTACGGTTAAAACGCCAAGCCTTTCCATGCCCGATTCATTTTCACCGGGACTATATATCGCACTAGATGATATACAAGACCCCGGAAATTTAGGCACAATCATCCGCACTGCGGATGCTATGGGCGCGAGTGGAGTTTTCCTCTCCCCCGCATGTGCAGATCCTTATTCGCCAAAATCCATACGTGCGGCGATGGGGTCTACATATCATTTACCTATTTACCAAACAAACTTAAATGACGCGCTGCAAAAACTCAAAGGAGAGGGTTTTGTCCTCCTTTGCGGTCATTTGCAGGGGGAAGAAGTGTTGCCGCCACTTACCGACAGATGTGTGATCGTCATCGGCAACGAAGGCAATGGTGTGGCAGTGGAAAACGCCGCGCTATGTGCCCTTTACCGCTTACCCATGCAGGGTCGTGCGGAATCTCTTAATGCATCCATCGCCGCTGCGCTTGTGATGCACGAGGTTAGCAAAGCCATGCACGGGAAATAGCTATACCAAAACAAAGGCATAGCTATAACGATCATCACAATTTTATCGGAGGTGCTTATTTATGAACACCAAAAAGGGTGGGTTTTTTCGTGTTGCCTTAAAACGTTATTTCATCGATGCAATGGGTGCTATGGCGCTCGGCCTATTTTCATCTCTCATTATCGGGCTTATACTCTCACAACTTTCCAATATCGCGTTTCTCGGATTTTTAAAACCATATGCGGACATGGTATCCGCGTCCTCACCCGTAGTCGGCGCGGCAATCGGTGTCGCCGTGGCATACGGGCTTAAAGTAAAGCCGCTGGTTATATTCTCGAGTGCGGTTACCGGCGCGATAGGTTATTCGCTCGGCGGACCTGTCGGAGCTTATCTTGCCGCAGTAATCGGCGCAGAAATAGGAAATTTACTTGCAGGTAAAACGCCGGTCGATATCGTGGTGTTGCCGATAATCACCATCACGGTTGGCGGACTCGTCGGCACTTTTGTGGGGCCATACATTGGCGCGTTTATGACCGGGCTCGGTTCGTTTATCAATGATGCTACAACCCTACACCCCATCCCCATGGACGCGGTTGTATCCGCAATTATGGGGCTTGCGCTCACAGCGCCAATTAGCTCAGCCGCTATAAGCATTTCTTTGGGGCTCGACGGGATCGCCGCAGGGGCGGCATGCGTG
>CAYJPI010000156.1:0-956 GCA_964372005.1 uncultured Oscillospiraceae bacterium
AAAGCTTACTGAACTTTATGATTAATTGGATTGAAAGTCGTTTCTTGCTTGAACCCCCTTTCGCATACGTAAGCGCAATAATGCTACCAAGCAGGCGATAGCGAGGGGTGCGGCGTAAAGAAGCATCCCCCATGATGATAGAAATACCGTGAAATCCGCTATGGCCTTGCTGTTTGAAAGGCAGAGCAAGCAAAAGCCTATCGAAAGTGATCCTCCCGTCAGCGCGGCAGGGCGGATATCGTTCATGTCGGCCTGCGTGCACCATAAAAGCGAGGCGGAGTATTGCAGGAAACCTGCGGCCACCATCCCTGCGAGCGACCATCCGAACATCAAAAGCTGGTCGAGACGGGGAAAGTATCCGCCCGATCTTACGCTCATGGTGAGTTGATACAGTGGCGAATGCATGCTCTTTAGATCCGTGTATGAGTAGGACATGCCAATCGCAAGCTGAGACACGGATGTTATCGCTCCACCAACCGCTCCTCCAATAAGCCCTGATTTTCTTGCGAACTTAACGCCATTCAAGCCACGAGATGTAATGAGCATCGACAAGAGCGCAGGAAAGTATCTGAATGTGCCCGTTACGGATGTTGAAAAAATATCGATAAATGACGCCCCGGGGAAGGGGGCGAGCCGATACACACTGTAATTCTCCGTGCCAGTAACAAAAACGAGAATGAGGCAAAGAAATACGATCAAATAAATCAGCCGCGAGGTGCGCCCTATCCCTTCGAAACCGATATAGGCAAAAATGACGGATGCCGTGCCGAGATAAATCAGCACATTCCATGCAGGTGCATTTGGGAAAACGAATCTGTTCATCATGAGGGTGAAGCGAAGGAGAATATCGCCCGAGGCGATGAGAAGCAGGAAGAAAAACATAGCGCACACGATGCGCCCAAGAACCGCGCCCAAGCCCTTTTGAAGTAGCGCAAAAAGATGCGGTGAGTCCGTTT
>CAYJPI010000156.1:966-6236 GCA_964372005.1 uncultured Oscillospiraceae bacterium
AGCGAAGAGTAAAATGGCGATCCCCGCTGAAATAAAGGATGAAATATGCGCAATGTTCCCTGAGGAATAAAGGGATACATTGTCGGTAGAGAACAGCCCCGTCACCGTCACCGTTATTGCACAGGCGGCGATGCCTTCTTGTAAGCCTATGCGGCCTTCGCGTGTGTTCATGACTCTCCTCCCTCCATTGTGTTAGTATAGTCGTCGGCGCGTTTGTGCATGGTTATGCGTCCTCTTAGTATGCTCGGCCGCTTCGAATATGTTTTTGGCGCTACGGGCGCGAAGAAAGGCACACCATATGATTTTAAGGACGCTAAGTATACGATTATAATGAGCGAACCTGCGAAAAGGCCGAGCAAGCCGCCAACCCAAGCGAGAATAACGAGCGAAATGCGCGCATAGCTTGCGGCGAGCTGTGTGGAATAATCGGGGATGGTGAAGCTTCCAAGCCCTGTTAACGCTACTATTATCAACACAACCGTGCTGACCATGTTTGCGGATACAGCCGCCTGCCCAAGAACCAATCCGCCTATTATGCCGATGGATTGACCTATCGCCCCGGGTACACGAAGCCCTGCTTCGCGAAGGAGCTGGAAAACCCAAAGAAGAAAGATCATCTCTGCGCCGAGAGGAAGGAACACCATTTGCCTACCGCCAACGAGTGTGGACAGTGCCTCGGTAGACATCATCCCGGGATGATGCATTGCAAGCGCGCAGCAGTATCGACAATGCCGCGCCCAGGTATCTTACAAAGCGCAGTATCGAGCCGAGCGGCTCCTTGAGATAGCTATCCTCGGGGCTGGCCATTAGCGTGAATATCGTAGCCGGCATTACATTTGCAAAAGGACTCCCCTCGAGAAGAACGGCTACATGCCCTTGCATGATATGCGCCGCCGCACGGTCGGGGCGCTCGGTTGTGAGTACCTGCGGAAGAGGGGACTTGTTATGCAAATCAGTTAGCTGTTCGATTGTACCGTCGCTTAAAACCATGCGCGTATCGACGAGCGCGAGCCGCCTCTTCACCTCATTTACCAGCGAGCGATTTGCCACACCTTCGCGATATGCTATTACCTGCAAAGTGTTGTTCTTCCCTCCGCATGGGCGAAATTCGCATACGAGATCATCCGTCTTTACTATTCTCCTAACGAGGGTGACATTCGTTCTTATCGCTTCGGTGAAGCCCTCCTGCGGGCCGCGCACAACCTTCTCGTTTTGCGCTTCGCCTATGCCGCGTTTTTCAAAGCCGCGCGTTTCTACAAGCACGGCGTTCTCGTCACCGTCCACAAAAATAGCGGTTCGCCCCTCTGTTACGGCGGTGAGGACATCGCTCCACACTGTGGTGAGCGTCGCTTCTTGAAGCGCGATTATATTCTCCTTCACAAATTGCGCACGACCCTCGCCGTCAGGAGCTTCATCCATGCATGAAGGGCGCATGCCTTGGCGGAGTATGAAGTCGTTAACCGTCTTCGAGTCCGCCATGCCGTTTATGCAGGCAACCAAACAATCTACCTTTCCACCTAAGAGAAAGCGGCGAAGAAGCACATCGGGGTTGATGTCGGTTCTGTAATCGCGCCTTAGTCGCTTTTCGTTTTCATCCACGCTCGAACTTGTAGGAACGGGCGGATCGACAGGTACTGACGTATGCTCCTTCGGCCAGCCGCCACGAACGGTTTTTGGGTGCCCCGTTTCGGTTTCGAGTAGTTCAAACTCGGTCACTCCTTCGTCAAAGCGCAACCATTCGCCGATTTTCATTCTCATAATCCCATCCTCCTTTTTGTTACTCGCTTTGAGTATTTGCAAAAGTTGCCTAAATAATGTACAATCTGGGAAAAACATTTGCACTTTGCAAGCCAAAGAAACATGTGATATGATGAGAAAAAAAGAAAAGAGGAACATGATGGGACTGTTCGATACCCATGCGCACTTGCTCGACCGCCGCTTCGATGCGGATAGGGTGCAAGTGATAGAAGCCCTGCAAGAGAAGGGCGTTGAATTGATGGTGGAGATTGCATGCGAAAGAGAGGATTTCGATAAGGCGATAGACCTTGCATCGAAATACCCATGCATATATGCAACCGTAGGAATACATCCTCATGATGCGGCGAAAATCACAGATGACGATATGTACGCGATTGAAAAAAATCTATCGCATCCGCGCGTGATAGCGCTTGGCGAGACAGGGCTTGACTATCACTATGATTTTTCACCGCGCGATGTGCAAAGGAAATGGTTCGACACTCAGCTTAAAATAGCTAAGAAGCATGATATGCCCGTGGTAATACATTCGCGCGAGGCATGCGCGGATACGCTCGACATATTAAGAGCTAACCGCGACGGGTTGAAGGGCATAGTCCATTGCTTTTCGGGCTCATATGAAACGGCTAAAAGCTATGTAGATATGGGATTATACATCGCGTTTGGCGGCGCTCTCACATTTGCGAATGCAACGAAACAGCGGCAGACGGCATCAAAGTTGCCGATTGAGCGTTTGCTCATCGAGACCGACAGCCCGTATATTACGCCCGTTCCACATAGGGGTAAACGCAATGACCCCACGCTTGTTAGGCATGTATGTGAGGAGATGGCAAAGCTGCGGGACATGGATTATTATGAGATGGAAAAAATCACATGCAATAATGGCAAACGCGCCTATGGCATCGATTAAAGGGAGGAAAATATGCGCATTACATATTTAAACAATAGCGGTTTTGCAATAGAGAAGGACTCTTCATTGATTGTAATCGATTGTTTCGACCCATTGGAGCATGAAATGCTTAGCGATTTATCGAGTTATGAAACGGTTACATTTCTTGCAAGCCATTTTCACGCTGATCACTTTTCGCCCGACATTCGAAAGGTTGCACCTAAGGACGCTTCAATCGTTCTATCATTCGATATTAAGCCGAGGCAAAACGATGTTTCGCTAAAGGTAGGCAAGGAAGTAACCTTAAATGGCGTTACCATACATGCGTTTGGAAGCACGGATGAGGGGATATCGTTTTATATCACATGGGAGGACGGAACAAGCCTATTCCATGCGGGGGATCTTAACAACTGGCATTGGCGCGATGAGGGCGGGGAAGATTACGCTACAAAAGCGCAAAACGCATTCTTAAAAGAACTATCTAAAATCACGGACCATGTGGGATGCACAAAGCTTGATTTTGCGCTATTCCCGGTTGATCCGCGAATCGGAAGTGATTATTATCGCGGTGCGGTGCAGTTTTGTGAGGCGCTTCGCCCAAAGGTGCTGATTCCCATGCACTTTAGGGAAACGACGAAGCTTAGTGATGCGTTTTTCGACGAAGTAAAACCATACGCCTTGGAAGTGTGCATGCCTACATCCAAAAGCGCGACGGTTTATGATAGTGAACAATAATGGAGGTATAAAATGAGCAAATCATATCGCAAAGAATTAATTGGACTATTTGGTTGCCCGATAGACGAGAATCCGACTGTGGTTATCGAAGAGGCAGGGTTTAAGCATCTATCATTGCCCTATACTTACTTGAACATACTCGTCAAAGAGGAAGACCTCGAGGCGGCTGTATCGGGTATACGCGCCTTTAATATGAGGGGTGCAAATTGCACCATACCGCATAAGGTGAATGTGATAAAATACCTCGATGAAATAAGCGATGCGGCGAAGATTATTGGGGCCGTAAACACGATTGTCAACGACGATGGGTATTTGCGCGGCGAAAACACGGATGGCAAAGGATACATGATATCGCTCAAGGATGAGAACGTAAATGTAGAAGGGGCGCATGTTGTGTTGTTGGGCGCAGGAGGTGCCGCGAGAGCCATATCGGTTGAATGCGCACTTGCAGGGGCGAAGAAGGTAACTATCGTTAATCGCACGGTATCAAAGGCCGAGGAGATTGCCGCCGTTATAAACAAAAACACCAAAGCTGATGCATCTGCTGTCGCATGGGATGGTACATACTCATTTCCCGAGGATGCAAATATCATAATAAATGCAACAAGTATAGGCTTGTTCCCCGATGTAAACGAAAAGCCCGATGTCGATTTTGATAGTATTCGCAAGAACATGGTGGTGAGCGATGTTATCCCGAATGATCCCAATACGCTCTTCCTTAAAGAAGCTGAGAAGCGCGGCAACAAGGTGATAAATGGGCTTGGAATGCTCGTTAATCAAGCGGCGCTAAACTTTAAGCTCTGGACAGGGGAGGATGCTCCCGTAGAGGTTATGGAAAAAGCGATAAAAAAGGAATTTGATTTGTTATAAGACTTAGATTGTGTAGACACTATCCGGCAATAAAAAAGCCAAATGCCACCATTATGGGCATTTGGCTTTTGTTTGTTCGGTACTTATACCGCTATGCAACGGGCGAGACTATCGTCGATGCTATAGCGTGCATCCTTTACGCATATCACAAAATTGCTTGTGAGCTTGGATACTATGCTTACGGGCTCGCCTTCAAAGCAACCGAGGGTAAAAAGGAAGCTTTTCAATTCTTCGTCGTTGGTCTCTATGGATTTTACGATGTATTCCCTGCCCACTTCACCTTCTGATAAATTGGAGGGGGAATTTGAAGAACTTAAAGTGTCTTGCGCATCGAAAGCATTTGTGCGCAGAGCAAAATCGTTTTGCATGGGATACCGCCTTTCGTGAAGAACCGGTTAGTGTTATATTATTATATAACACTAACCCTTTTCATAAGCATAATAGCATAGTCTAACCCAAACGTCAACATATATGTGAAAAATAGTCGAAGCGAAGTGAAACAACAGTGAAAGTGTGATATAATGAATCGAATTTATAATTTCGGAGGGATATTATAATGCTTCTTAGTAAGCTTGCAAGCGGCATAGAGCCGTATGTTCCGGGTGAACAACCCAAGATTAAGATGATAAAGCTAAACACCAATGAAAACCCGTATCCGCCGTCACCCAAGGCAATGGCGGCGATGGTTGATGCCGTTAACGATGATTTGCGCCTCTACCCCGATCCCGAGGCTACTGTGCTTCTCGAGGCAATCGCGAAGGTGGAAGGCGTTAAGCCGGGGAATGTTTTTGCAGGCAATGGATCGGACGAGGTGCTGGCCCTTGCCTTCCTTGCATTTTTTGACGCGGACAGCGAAAAGAGCGTTCGCTACCTTGATATTACATACAGCTTCTATCCCGTATATTCGTCTCTTTACTCGATGAATCCCGAGGTGATCCCCATTGGCGATGATTTTTCCTTCCCCGTGGAAGCCTTCTTAGGCGATATAAGCCCCGTGCTTATTGCAAACCCCAATGCACCG
>CAYJPI010000157.1:0-6148 GCA_964372005.1 uncultured Oscillospiraceae bacterium
GCGAAACGAAGGCCGGGCTTGCTTCGTAGTAGAAGTCGATCATCGCCTGCCCGAGTGGGCTTGTAGCCATTACATCATCGCGAAGGCTCCTAAAGGTGGTGGCTTCCTCGCCCTCGCCGAAGAGGGAGAGGACGGTGCAGTCTTCGTCTGACATGCTAACATACGTAAAAATTCCGTTCAATGTTTCATCTTCATCGCCCATAACGAAGGTGGAGCCTGTCACCATTACATTTTCAAGCATTTGGGGAGTTTCAACGTTATGCCATCCCGCACTCCTTTCGCTGCTCCAACCCGTTAAAATATATGTGTGATACGCATCATGACCCTGACCGGAAATTCGCAATTCATGATTTGCGCCTCCCGGAAGGGTTACAGGGGTGTTTGGCAAAGCGGTGATGGAGGAGGGCGCGATTGCAAGCGTTGAGGAGGCGGTGTACGTATGAACGCTGTTAGAAAAATCCCCATATGTAAAGGAAAGCGTGACAGGTTCGCCCGTTACCGACCAGAACGCATATAGCGTGGCATCCGCCATGGGCACATATTTTGCACCCACGGGATATCCCATTCCCGTTCCATCCGCCTTTGTATTCCAACCCATGAAATGCTCTTTGCCTGCAGGGGCTTTCATGGCTCCTTGAGTGGGCAAAGTTATGGCCACATTTGTAGGAACTGTTATTGCAGCAGGGGGATTTTGCCCTCCGTTTTCATCGAAGCTTATCGTCACTTCCTCTTCCGCCGTCCATATAGCGTAAAGATCCTCGCTAATTTGCGGCATAACGAAGTTTTCGCCCGGCGCATACGCATCCCCAAGCCCGCTTGGGTCTGTGTTCCATCCTGCAAAATACGGTCTGTCTGCAGGCGATAACATATTCCCTTGCTCGGGCAGGGTCACCGTGCTTCCGGGTGCTACATTCATTTTGCCCGGCTCGTGCGCCCCGCCATTCGCCCTAAAGGTAAGTGTTGATTCTCCCCACACGGCAAGAAATCTCATGTCAGTTTCTTCAGCGGTATACCTATCCCCCGGCGCATAGAAAGCTCCATCCCAGCCTCCAAGCCGCCAACCTTGAAGATACATGCCTTCCCCCGGGGGAACCATATCACCTTGGCCGAGCGTGTAACCTACGGATCCTACCCTTTTGTAGACGTAATCACTTTCCCCCGTTCCGTTTTCATGGCTGAATCTAACCGAGATATTATTATCGCTCCATATAGCGTACAATGTGGAATCGGTTATGCCCATATTGTATTTTAAATTGGCCTCTTCGTAGGTCGTGCCGCTTCCGTCGGCCTTCGTGCTCCAAGCGACAAAACGAAAGTCACCGGTGCGCCAGTTCGTACTATCCCAAGGCAAAGTTGCATCGCTGTTCGGCGCTTTGGTGATCGGCTCAGGCGCCTCGATACCACCACCGTTCATGTCAAACGTAAGGGTTACGTCTTCAACACTCGCCCATATCGCATACAATATCGAGTTGCTCGCGCCTAAGTTGTAGGAAGCATTCACATTGTATGTAGTTCCGCTTCCGTCCGCTTTCGTGTTCCAACCCGTGAAAACCACACTATTGCTCGGTGCACTCATGTTCCCTTGATCGGGGAGGGTCACGCTCGTGTTCTCTTGCCCCGACATGGACGCAGGCGGCGTACCGCTACCGCCGTTTGCATCGAACGTAAGCGTAACGCTATCAACAGCGCCGCCCCACACCGCATACAGCGTGGTGTTGCTTCTTCCGACTTCGTATCTTTCCTGTGCTTCGTAGGTGTTTCCCGTGCCGTCGGCCTTGGTGTTCCAACCCATGAAAGCTCCGCCTGTGCTCGGCGGCGTCATCTCCCCTTGAACGGGAAGGAGTACCCTTGCGCCCTCATTGACAGTAACGGGCACGGGAGGGTTCGCTCCGCCGTTTGCATCATAGGTGATTCGCACGGTGTCATCGATGGGGTCGATCTCCTGAATTCCCGTGCTGCCGGTGGCTGCCAGTGCAACACCGGTAAGCGTGCTAAAGAGCATTACCATCCCGAGAGTTACACTAAACAGCCTAAATAATTTATTCTTTCCGTTCATAGTTTCATTCCCCCCTCGATGCTTGATTTTTCTTTGTGATTATGAAAACCGCAACGAAGCTCATTATAAGCAGTACCGGTATAGCGATCAAAATCGGCTCGGCGTAGCCTGTTTTTACCACGCCGTTATCACGGGTGTTGAGCTCCATAACCAATGTATCGCCATCATAAACCGAAATATCCGCGCCCGGGCCGTAGGAGGCGAAATCGTAGACCATCGTGAGATCGAGCACCTCTGCGGCCTCCGTTCCCCATTCGAGCACCTGCAAGTTTTCATCCGCGCTTAGGCTGTAGGGATCGCGGCCGTCGATCAAATCCACAACTTTTTCCCCGTATTCCATGATTTCATCGAGCTGTGCCGCACTCGGATTGTCGTACTTTATGAAATTTGAAACAAGGCTTATGAAATGCTCGGGGGCTTCGGCTTCGCGCAAAAATGTGGTGACCTCCTCGCCCGTCGCCGCAAATGCGCCGATGGGGAATGACATTGCGAACGCCACCACCGCCAAAAACAGGGCCATTTTCTTTATTTTTTTCATGATTTACCTTTCTGCAAAGCAAGTGAAATACTCTGCCTGAAAATAAGTTTATATTACAATATTTTAACATGAAATTTCCTTTTTTGTAAAGCTGTTTTTCCTGCTTCCCGCTTGTTTTAGTCAGTTTACCATGGTATACTTTTACATATAACCCCGAAAGGAAAATAGCATGAAGCAAAAAAAAATATGGCTTATACCCGCTTTACTGTTCATGAGCAAAATATTGCTTGTCTGGATTTTTTTGTTTGACCGCGTCGGCACGTTTATCGGTGTGCTCGGGGTGTTGCAAGAGCCCCCACAATCGCAATACGGCGAGATTCTTTTGCCGCAAACGGACGAACTCGAGGACGCACAAGAGCCTTCAACGCCTTCGCAAATCGGTAAAGCCACTTATCCCGCATTTGGGCAAGAAATCGGCCGCATCACCATAGAATCGGCGAACATCGTAGCACCCGTTATTCAGGGCGACAATGATGAAATATTGGAGGTCGCCGTAGGCCATGGCTTCGCTTACGCGCTACCCGGCGAAAACGGCTTGGTGGTGGCATCGGCGCACAGAAACACGCTCTTTAGTAGTTTAGGCGAAGTGGAAATCGGCGATGAAATTCTGTTTTCCACCTATTGGGGCGATTATACATATCGCGTGGAAGAACAGGTCATATTTCATATGGACGATGCGAGCTTACTACAAAGCGAAGTGAGCGAAGAAACGCTCATCCTATACACCTGCTATCCCTTTGAATTTATCGGAAATGCCCCGGATCGTTATGCGATCATATGCTCTCTCGTCGATGGCGCGGAGGTAGTATGGGAATGAAAAACGCAATAGTTAAAGAGATGCTTTGCTGGGCGCTCGCGTTTATCGCGGTAGTATTTTGCTGTGCTTTGGCCTCGGGCATTCTTCTATCCCAAATCACAAGCCCCATTGCTTATGATGGTTTAATCGAAAACCCAGACTTTGCAAGTGGCGCTGTCGAAACCGTGAATACCTCGCTTTCTTATATCGCGAACGAAACGGGCGTCCCCTACGAAATATTAAAATCGCATATCAGCGATGAACAAATCATGGAGACCCTAAAAGACTACACGCGAAAACTGCCCCTTCTTCTTTCGGGGGAATTACAGGGCTTAGCCACCGTTATTGACGAGGAAGCGCTTTTAACCTCGATAGAAGAGTATTATTTAGCTCAAATGGGTAGCCTTCCCGAAGGTGATAGTCGCGCTGTGCTTCGGGCGGTCTCTTTCGGTGTCGAAGATGTGGTAAACAATGCCGTGCGCGTGCCGAATGTAGAGGCTTTCAATCTCGTCGGCATACTCGATTTTGTGGGGATGCTCAACATCGTTTCCGTGTTGATGCTCGCGCTTGCCGCATTCGGGCTTATAAAATTATCGGGCAAGGAGAATAGCTTAATGTGGCTTTTCGGCGTGACCTTATGCGGCGCGATTTGCCTTTTAATCCCGGTGATAGCCGTTCCTTCGATGGGGATGTACAATCTTGGGATAAGGCCGCAGGAGCTTCGCTTAGCGATTGAGCATATCGCCGCCATGTCGCAGTGGGTATTCGGCCTGTCCGGCGCTGTGCTTTTTGTGGCGAGCATTGCGATATACATTATACGTAAAAACCGGGCAAAGTTGCCCTTGCCAAATAATACTGTAATGTAGTATTATTATAATAATATTGGGTTAAAAAAGGGGAATTATTATGAAAAAACTTTTGATGCTTATACTCGCCCTCGCGATGATGCTCTCCGTCACCGCGCCCGCGCTTGCCTTTACGAGCATGGACAAAGCCCCACTCAAAGAGGGTGAATTCGAGCTCAGCATTCGACCCGTGAAGTATGATGCGGCCAACTTTGCTCGCGGTTCGTACTTTTCCTCCCTGCCCGAAGCGGACGAAGGTTACCTTAAAAACGAAATGGTAGCCGCCGTTATCTCCTTGAATATACCAAAGTGGTATGGTGAGGAGGACGGTTTATATGACATAATACTCAGCATTGAAGCCGAGAATATAGAGCTCTTCCGCCTTGTCGCAAGTGATGAGGATGCGGAGAGGGCGTTGTCGTATTCAGACACCGATGATTGGGATCCGAGATATGTGGATTCCAACGGCGATGGGGTTATAAGCGATAATAGAGTCGGCGATGGCGACAATTTCTTCGATGATGGAATTATCGAACTAAATAGCACCATTGCTAAGGAGCTTGCACAAGAGGTCCCATTTGACGAAAGCGAGTGGACTCTTCCTCCCGGCACTGCCGATGCAGTTGCCGACGAAATGCACAATTACCTCATCATGGGTCGCCTTCTCGCCGCGCAAGGCTCGATTACGGTCACCATGAATGATATGAGCGCGTATATTGACCTTGAGGATGAGCACTATGATCTCATAGACGCGCTTCCAGGCGAAATAGAAAGAGGCTCAGCCTACCCTGCCTTTGGCAATCTTGACCTCGGGGTATGGAGGAGTGCAGAAACCGGACATTACAACATTATAGTAACCGATAAAAACGACCCCCTATACCTTGCTCGCATGTTGATCACCGTCGGTCGGGATAATTATTGCGAGAATATGTATATCTATTTGGATGGCGGAATGCCTTGGTGGGGCGAACTTACTACAGAGCAATCTAACGCGCTCAGTGGTGTTCCGGGTGGTGCAAATGTCCTCACAAGTGATCTCCTCTACGAAGTAAGCCACCTCGATAAAAACGGTAGGCCGGAGTTCGTGTTGAATCAAGTCGGCGAGTTCGCGCCAGATGCCCAAAATGCCCCCGTCGACAGCCTCGATGCGGATGTTTCCGACTTGTACTTTCCGCTTTATGAGGTGCTCGAAGAGGTTTACTTCTTTATCAGCGAAGCATATGGTCTGAGCGTGGAGTCCTCCGGTTATCTATACGATAGTTTCTTCATAGAAGCCTTCACACTAACCGACACGGCCTACTTCGACCCGTATATTGATAGTTTGAGTTTCCTGACTATAGCGGTTGAGCCACCGAAGGGGCGGTAGCAAAGAATATTTACCAGAGAAAGACGGGCGTGTGATGCGTCCGTTTTTTGATGCTTTCCGGGTAACATTACATCGAGAATTGCGATGTTGGAACAATCATATTCTCGCATGAAAGCGATGAGGAAACAGCGATTTCTTATCCCGAACTTATCATTGATGGGATGGTGTTCGTTGCGGAGAATGTGTCGGCGGCGCTGTTTGAGGGGTTGTTTGAGTGATGTATAAACGGTGCATATTTTCCGTCATTTTCAATGGCTCAACTCCCTCTTTAATTCCCCATGATGAACCCAATGATGAACTCCCCTCAAAAACCACCCTCAATCGCCCAAATCCTCCCACCTGCAAACAACAAAAACCCCCGATACTATCGGGGGTTTCCTCTTGGTAGCGGCGGACGGATTTGAACCGCCGACACTCCGGGTGCACTATTTTTATTATAGCATTTCAAAATAATTTGAAATGGCATAGGAAAATAGTATTGCTAATTCACAATAAGGAAACTGAATATATGTGAATTAACTTTATGAATGTATGTGATGGGGTAACA
>CAYJPI010000158.1:0-6141 GCA_964372005.1 uncultured Oscillospiraceae bacterium
ACATTTCGATCGGTTCGGTTATGTCCTTCGCTTCTGTAATTACAGCACTGGGAATAAACGCGGGATTGCCCCTTGTTATTGCAATGATTGGCGGCGTAATCGCGGGCGCATTGGTGGGATTATTCAATGGACTTTGCGTGGCGGTATTCAAGTTTAATTATTGGCTTGTAACCTTTGCAACGCTTGGTATCGCAAAGGGCGTATCACTGGGAATTACAAACGGTACAACGATTGCAAAACTTTCGGATACTTTTAAGGAACTTGGCAATGGCGAATTCATGGGTATATTCTACATTACATGGATTGCGGCACTTGTAACACTTATTGTTTGGTTTGTCTCCAAGAAAACCAAATTCGGCTACAATGTGTACAGCGTGGGCAACAGCGAAGCGGTTGCGGATACCTCGGGTATCGACACCACGAAGGTTGTGGTACAAACTTACGTATTCAGCGGCACACTCGCGGCAATCGCCGGCATACTCCTTGCCTCGAAATCAAATGCGGCTAACCCGATTATCGGCGATCCGTATGCGTTCGACTCCATTGCGGCATGTATAATCGGCGGCACGCCATTTACAGGCGGTAAGGGTGGAATCATGGGAACGGTATTGGGCGCATTCCTTCTTATGTCGCTCGAACATGGGTTATCCCTTCTTGGGTACAGCTCGCTGTATCAGATGGTTATAATAGGAACGTTTATCATGGCAATAATCATTGCGGATGTTATGCGCGAGAACAGAAAAGAACGCGAAGAGAAGCGGAGGACTTACAATGTTTAAGAAATCGGAAATTTTCCAGTCTGTCCAACGCGCCTTCCCAAACATTTTCTTACGCCTTGCATTCGGCGCGGTTATCATGATCATCTTCGGAATAATAAATCCGAACTTCTTTGCGGCTGATAACTTGAGGCTCGTTCTATTAACACAGTCACCTACATTCTTGCTACTCTCCTGCGCGATGACGATTGCCATCCTGCTCGGCGGTATTGACCTTTCCATCGGCTCGTCAATGGCGATAAGCACATGTACTTGCGCGCTTATGCTAAAGGCGACGGAAAACCCGGCTCTATCCATCATTGCAGGCATCATGGTTGGTATGTGTGTTGGTGCAATCAACGGCGTGTTGATTTCAAAGGTTAAGATCCCTACATTTATCGCCACTTACGGCATGGACTGGGTAATCAAAGGTACTTTGTACATAATGATGAACGGCCTTTCGATATTCGGGTTTGTAGAATCATTCCGCATGATCGGCACAACGAGCATCGGGGTATTCCCCCTCATATCGATAGTAACAATTGTTATTGTAGGATTGCTCATAGTACTGTTGCATATGACTACATTCGGCAAGCGCTTCTATGCTACGGCAAGAAATCGCTCTGCGACGGTAATATCCGGTATTTCGAGCACTAAAATGATTATCTCCTCGTACATGATCATCGGCTTTCTTTCAAGCCTTGATGCTGTTGACGCAACTCTCGGCGAAAACTGGACCCTCAAGCTTGTAGCTATCACACTACTCGGTGGTACGCAAAACAATGGCGGCGTAGGTTCGGTGGTAAACACCATGGTGGGTACATTCATCTATCTGTTCATAATGAATGCGCTCAACACCATCGGCATTCCCTCTACTTGGCAGGATGCAATCATCGGCGGTCTCGTAATCCTTGCTGTATCACTCGAGGGAATAGGCCTTAGAATCCAAGCTACCAAGAGCAAGGCTGCTCTTAAAAAACAAACAATCTAGGAGGAACACAAAAAATGAAGAAGCTACTCACACTCGCACTGTCCCTTGTAATGGCACTTTCCGTTGCCGCATGTGCCCCTGCGGCAGAAGCTCCCGCAGCTGAAGCCCCCGCGGCTGAAGCACCCGCAGCAGAAGCTCCCGCTGAAGATGCAGCTGAAGCACCCGCTGCAGAAGCTCCCGCTGAAGAATACACAATCAACTTCATTTTCAAACACATGGCTAACGTATATTGGGAAGAAGCAGCTAAGGGCGCCGAGCAGGCAGCCGCTGACATGGGCTTCAAGGTTAACGTACTTGCACCCATCACCAATGGTAGCAACGATGAGCAGGTAGCTCTCATTCAGCAGAGCATCGCACAGGGCGTTGATGCAATCGTTATTGCAGCCAACGACTCCGCCGCTATCGTTCCCGCCGCTGAAGAAATCATGAACAATGACATCACTCTCGTAAGCTTCTCCACTGCACCGGCAGACCAAACATACCATGGCTATGTTGGTATCGAGAACGTACAGATCGGCGAACAAATGGCACAGACACTTGCTGACCTTGGCGACGGCACAGGCACCGCAATCATCATCGAAGGACCTCTCGGACAGCAGAACTCCACCGATCGCGCAGAAGGCGCACAGGCTAAGTTCACTGAGCTCGGCATCGAAGTTGTTGCTCGCCAGTCCGCTAACTGGGCACGTACCGAAGCCCTCACCTTGGTTCAAAACCTCCTTCAGGAGTACCCCGATGTAAAGTACATCATGGCTTGCAACGACGAAATGGCACTTGGTGCAGCAGAAGCAGCATCCCAGGCAGGCAGAAGCGATATCCTCATCTCCGGCGTTGACGCTTCCCCCGAAGCTCTCGATGCTATCAAAGAAGGCCGCATCGCAACCAGCTGCTCCCAGGATCCCTACGGTCAGGCTTACATGAGCGCAGAGCTCGTTCTTAAGCACCTTGCAGGCGAAGAAATCGGTGAAGTTATCATGGAAGGTACCGCCGTTACCGCCGCTAACGTAGATGAATACTTGAACTAAGACGAATAGTTCTAACGTAACTCTTTACCGGGGGCGAGCACATGCTTGCCCCCGCGCAAAGAAAGCCTGTAAGGCCGACGCAAAGATATCGTCGGCAGGAGGAACAAAATGACTTTACAACAAACAGCAAACCACGCAAGATTAACTTGCTTCCAGGCGCTTGTGAAGGCGGGCGGTGGACATTTCGGCGGATCACTTTCCGAAATGGATATACTTACGACACTCTACTTCGATGAAATGAACATCGACCCTGAAAACCCACGCATGCACGAGAGAGATCGCTTTATCCTTTCCAAGGGGCACGGTGGTCCCGGTGTTTACACCACATTGGCGCTTAGAGGGTACTTCCCCGTTGAACGCCTATCTGAAATTGATAAAAATGGAAGCGACATGCCCAAGCACGTAAATCGCCTCAAGCTGGCCGGTGTGGATGTTTCATCGGGATCGCTCGGACAAGGGCTTTCGGTGGGCAATGGCATGGCGCTTGCTGCAAAAATAGATGGCACGAGCCAGCGCGTTTATGTTCTCATGGGAGACGGCGAGCTCGATGAAGGGCAGGTATGGGAAGCGGCGATGACCTCCGCGAAAAACAAGCTTGATAATATCGTTGCCATCATAGATCGCAACAGATACCAGGTTGACGGAAGCAATGAGGAAATCATGCCTTTGCAGAGCGTTGAAGAAAAGTTTAAAGCATTTGGCTGGAACACCATTTCCTGTAACGGACATAGCACGGATGAGCTACAAGCAGCATTCAAAAAGGCACGCGAAACCAAGGGCGTTCCCAGCGTTATAGTTGCGGATACCATCAAAGGCAAGGGCGTTTCCTTCATGGAGAACACTCATCTTTGGCACAGCGGTAGCGTGAACGCAGAACAGGCCGAGCAGGGCAAGAGGGAACTTGAGGAGGCAATGGCATGAGTAAGTTTGGAAATTTAGCCAAGGATATTTATCCGCGCACATTGCTCGAAATCGCGGCAGAGGATAAGAACCTTATCGTAATGGAAGCGGATTTGGGCAAGGCAGTAGGAAGCGATGTATTCAAAGATGGTTGCCCCGAGCGCCACATCAACGTTGGTATCGCGGAGCAGGATCTTGTAAGCACAGCGGCAGGCCTATCCGAGTTTGGGAAGATTCCCTTTGCATCCACCTTCTCCTGTTTCGCCACGCAAAGAGCGTGCGACCAGCTCGTTAACGTATGCTACAACAAGTTCAATGTTAAGCTTGTAGGTTCATACAGCGGCCTCACCAGCGAGAAGAATGGCGGAACGCATATCTCCGTAGGCGATATAGCAATTACGCGCACACTTCCTAATCTCACGGTTCTCGTACCCGGTGATGCAAGCGAGCTTGAAGAAGCTATCCGCTTGGCACATAAAATTCAGGGTCCTGTATACTTGCGCATGGCAAAAGGTCCCTTCAAGCCCCTCCCCCGCAAGGAAGCTCTCGCACTTGGAAAAGGGCAGATTCTTCGTGAAGGCAAGGATTTGATAATCATCGGCACAGGCATCATCACCGCAGAAGGTATGGAAGCGGCAGAGACGCTCAGTGCTAAAGGCATAGAGGCAACGGTTGTGCACATGCCCTCGATAAAGCCCCTCGATTGTGAGTTGCTACTCGAGCTTGCAAAGCGCAAGCTACCCATCTACACGGTTGAAAACCACTCCATCTATGGCGGTTTGGGCAGTGTGGTTGCGGAGTACTTATCCGAGAATGCACCAACAAAGGTTACCCCTATCGGCATGCGCGATCGTTTCGGCGACACCGCCGTACTCTCTTGGCTACTCGAAGATCAGGGAATTAGCGCAAGCAAGATTGCGGAAAGGATTGCTAAGGATTATGAGTAATGTCGCATCGATTCAAGAATGCGCGCGCCGCATGCGCGTTGACATAGTCGAGCAGTGCTATCGCGTAGGAAGTGATCGTAAGGCACATCCCGCACCCGCTCTTTCCTCGGCTGACATAGTTGCAACCCTCTACTTTAGTGAGATGAACATAGTCAAGGGCGAATGGGATCATCCCGACCGCGACAGAGTTATCCTCTCCAAGGGGCATGCTTGCCCCGTGCTCTACGCCGCGCTCGCGCAGCTTGGTGCTATCGAGCAGGACGAACTGCAAAAATTGCGCCGCATCGGCAGTGTGATCAAAGGTCACCCCGATATGAAGAAAACGCCGGGCATCGATATGACGGCAGGCTCCCTCGGACATGGACTTTCGGCCGGTCTTGGAATGGCACTTGCGGCCAAGATCGACAAGAAGGACTATCGCACCTATGTTATTTTGGGCGATGGCGAAATCCAAGAGGGCATCGTATGGGAAGCGGCGATGGCGGCAGGCTACCTAAAGGCGAACAATCTAACCGCATTTGTAGACCGTAACCACTTGCAAAGCTGTGGCAAGGTAATAGACTTGTGCGACATGGAGCCGCTCGCGGCGAAGTGGGAATCGTTTGGCTGGAATGTTATCGAGATCGACGGCCACGATATACAGCAGATTATCGATGCAATCGCCGCGGCGAAGGCGGAGACCGTGAAGCCAAGCGTGATAATAGCGCAGACCGTAAAAGGCAAGGGCGTTTCCTTTATGGAGAACGATAACAGCTGGCACCAGATGGCACTTTCGGACGAACAGTATGAAATTGCCTTGAAAGATTTGGGGGTGAAATAAGATGGCCGAAATGAAATCAACAAGAATTGCCGCAGGCGAGGCCATTTTGGAGCTTGCAAGGGAAGGTAAGGATGTTGTTGCCGTTGCGGCAGACACCTCCAAGTCCATGTACACCACCCTTTTGAAGGAAGAGTTCCCCGAGCGCAGTGTTGAAGTTGGCATTGCAGAGCAGAACATGGTGATGGTTGCCGCAGGCATGGCATCAACCGGCAAAATTGCCTACGCCGCTTCCTACTCCGTATTCACATCGATGCGCTGCTGTGAGCAGTTACGTACCTTCGTTGCATATCCCGGCCTTAACGTTAACATCGTTGCCGGAATCGGCGGTTTCTCCGCAGGTATCGAAGGCGTTACACATGTCGCTACCGAAGATCTTGGCGTTGTTCGTTGCATCGCGGGTGCAACGGTTATCGCACCTTCGGACTATGTATCCACCAAAAAGGCTATCAAAGCCGTGGCGGATATAAGCGGCCTTGGCTATGTTCGCGTAGGGCGTGAACCTTCCGAAGTTCTTTGGACGGAGGATATGGACTTCCGCGTGGGCTACAGCGTTATGCACAAAGAAGGTAAGGATGTAACCATTATCGGTTGCGGAATTATAATGGAAGAATTGCTCGCCGCTAAGCCCCTTCTGGAGGCCGCAGGGATTGATGCTGAAATTATCGAAATGCACACATTGAAGCCCGTCTACGATGAGGATGCA
>CAYJPI010000159.1:0-6138 GCA_964372005.1 uncultured Oscillospiraceae bacterium
GTTCCAATTGCTTGAAACCCGCCCTATCGAAGGAAACGCCCGATATCCCATCATCAACAATCGGATCATGCACCACTTTCAAATCCTTTTGCTTCGCTATATAATCCTCGCAAAAGGCACGTTGCCCACCTATGCTGTTGCTTTCAATTTTATCTCCATCTTCCTTTGAGAGCCTGCAATATATCACAGTCTTGTACACTTTCTTTGCCATGTTTATTCCTCCGTTCTATGATACTGTTCTCAAATTAAATAGTTTCAGAATAATTTGAAACGGCTAAGGAAAACAGTATCTACTAATCCTTGTGCATGTAACCTTTTTAATGAGGATTAGTATTACAATAGAAGTGTACCATTGAGCTCAAGTATAAGTCCAAGATGTCAAAGCCCTTTTAGATAATGGGAGATACAGTCCTCTATTGAAGTTTCGGTGTCAGAAAAGCTGATTTTAACTATGGTCTTTCCATCTTTATAGCAATATGGGTTTTTAATTTGCCGTATGAAATCGCGCAATCGTTCCTCTTGGCTTGCATGGGGGTCGATTTTTACCGAACTACGCTCAACAAGCGCATTTCTATCGATTGTGCGTGGATCTACACTTCTTAATGCTTCTACGCTCATAGATTTGCCCTCCCATCTTTTTCTATCTATAGTTATGGGTTAGTGTTAAAGGATATGACAGAGCATTTTGTCGATGCTCTGTCATGTATATATGCTTATTTTTTCCGGGGAAAATACCACAGCTTGCCGATAATCGGCATCACGGGAATCTCACCCCTCCGAGTATTTCTCGGAGCCCTACCCATTGCCTGCGGCGGCTTATAGCGATTGCTACTTCACGCTCGGACTGTGGCTATAGGGGAGTATCATTATATCTAAACATCATGGCAAGGGGTCTGCTCCGCTTAGATGGAACGTAGCTGTGATATTGATTATTCAATTATCAATGTGCGGTGAAGGTTTTTTGCCCCTTCACCTTACAACCTACAAAACATGGATGAAAATTAGGGTAGGTCGAAAAATTTCTTTGCTTTTTTTCTAATAAAGCTAATAGTTTCAAATACACTTGGGGGTTTTATCCCGTTTGCAATTGCATAATCACTTGCCGATATCCCTCCAATCAAGCACGATAGATAAACGTCCAACTGCTTGGCCGTAAGCGTTTTTCTAAATTCTTGTTCTAACATATCGGTGATAATATCCTCGGTAAAGTCGTTATCGCCTCGCGCCCACGAGCTTTCCGTTTTTTCATTGCTGTTTGCATCAAGCGATAGAGTCGTTGAGTGACCCATGACAATGCTTTTCCCGTTTTCAACGCCATAAACGGGCACTCCTTTTTGCCTCCGATACATTCGCATGGCTTCATTGCGTAGCTCTTTGAATATTGCTTGGTTGACTTGACTGACTTCACCCGTTGTTTTAACTCGAATAAAGCATTTTCCCTCTTCGGATTTCCATAGATCGTAATCAAATTCTTTAGGTGTTTTCATCTCATAATCTCCTTTTTTGATTTTTTTGAAAAGTCAAAAATCAGAGATTATGGGTATTTAGCAGTGTAGCATTGCCAACGGTTGAGCATAAAAAAATCCTTTCCGCTTGCATAGAGCGAAAAGGATTTGTATAGCTAATTCACATAAAAACCATTACATACAAGTGAATTAGCTGATACTATTTTCCTTATTGCTTTCAATAACTTTGAAAGCATTTTCAATATGAAATAATGTAGTAAACAAAAAGCCGCATGATCCGGTAATCCGATCCTAACCGATAAACAGGATTTCTTCATGAAAAATCCTGCTCATGCGGCTTCGGAAGACTACGCAATCTGCGGCTCCAATGCACAGCTAATGAGCTATATTCAATATTCTATTTTAGTGTTGTATCAACGAATACGGCGCATGTTTACCACATCGATGACGAGTTCGGTTCGGCACTTTGCGCATTTCGTTTGCACATATCCCGTTGCATCTGCGAATACTACAATGGCGTTATGCCGGCAATAAGGACAACGTATCGTGCGCCTTGCTTTCGTGGCAACAGCCTCTCTTGCCCTTCGTATCTTCTCTTGAAGTTCTTCGCATGGGTCAAAAGTAATACATTTACCCATATGACACCGCCTTTTCTATTCGGCGCGGTTCTCTCATCAAATTCAATTCCCTCAATCGAATCGATGCCGCCACTCGCGATACAGCGAATTGTTCGCAAAACTCATTGACGACGTATGTGCTATATTTGCATACACCATTTGCCGGCTTGTACGATTGCATAAAGTCTTGCACGCGATCCCACGGCATGAGGATGGCCGCACCTAAAACATTTGCTTGCCACTCGTTCCAATCCTCGGGTGTTCTTATTTCGGTTATTGCAGCGGCCTTTCGAGTAGCATATGTCTTACGGTATTTTGCCTTCGCCTCGTCGCTTTCCATAGCAAAAAGAATCTGATGCGCGATCTCATGTGCGAGCGTGAATCGCCTCCTTCCGCACAGTTTTCTTACTTGTCCGATTTTGATAAAGCCACTGTCGAGCACTACTTGATTCCTCTTTATATGTAATGTGCGCTCGGTGCCATCCACTTCAATTTTCAATTCAGTGTCATCAAAGGCTGTTATTCCGCAAAATGACCCGTCAGAGGATAAGTGCTCAAACACCACCTCCAAGTTAAGATAGTCCCTTGCGACTTGGTCGATGGGCGTAAAAAATGTATCTATTCCCGTGACTTGTCTAAAGTCCTTGAGTACCGCTACCGCCATGTTCTCCAATTGTTCTCTTGATAAAATCATTAAACACCACCCCTTTTGATTAGATTATTTTGTTCTGTATTTAGCACCTTGACATCTTGTTAAGTTCACGTTATAATATGTACAGTTAAAGTTTACATAACCCATTATATTCACTTTAAGTGTACTTGTCAATTGTTTTTTGAGAAAACAAACTATACTTTCTGTAAAAGGGGCGAAAAGAAATGACATTTGGAGAAAAAGTAAGGGCTAAGCGCAAACAGCTCGGTTTGACGCAAGAAGAACTCTCTCAGCGAATAAACGTATCAAGGCGCATCGTAACTTCCTACGAAGCGGACAAGTCGCGGCCACGCGGTGTGGCGGCATATAAGAGGCTGGCCGTTGCGCTCGATGTCAACGTGAACCATCTTTTGAACGATGACGAAGCCTTTATCGAAAGCGCAGGCGAGCAATTCGGGTCGCGTGGAAGAGCGGAGGCCAAACAGCTTGTGGATCAGCTAACCGGCCTATTTGCAGGCGGCGAAATGGCCGAAGCGGACATGGATGCGCTCATGTTCTCCGTGCAAGAAGCCTATGTATTCGCAAAGAACAACAATAAAAAATACACTCCAAAGAAATATTTGAAGGATACCGAAGAAAACACCGAAGAATAAAAGAAATGAGGTGTTGTGATGATCATACATACAGATGATGCTATAAAGAAAGCTAACCATCTCGTGAATAAATACGGCACACGGGATGCCGATCACCTTGCTCGAGAAATCGGGCTACATGTGATGGATTCAGACTTTGATAAGCAGATGGGGGTATACAAGGTTATATTGCGCAATCGTTTTGTGTTTCTGAAAAAAGACCTACATCCCGTAATGCGGTCGATTGTGCTCCTGCACGAAATCGGCCACGACATGCTACACAGAAAAGAGGCAATCGATGCCGGTGGCTTCCAAGAGTTTCAAGGGTTCGACCTAAGCAATCGCCGCATGGAATACGAAGCCAACATATTCGCGGCAGAGATAATGCTCCCAACCGATGAAATCCTCGAATACTGCTACCAAGGCTACAATGCCGCCCAAATCGCCGGAGAAATGAGCTCGGACGTCAACCTTGTTTCATTGAAGGTTGCGGAGTTGAAGAGGAAGGGGCATGGGTTTAGGGGGGTGGAATTTGATGTGGGGTTTTTAACTGGGAAGTGATAATTAAAGTGATGTATGAAATTGCGAAAGGCGGCTACTTGCCGCCTTTTGTGGTGTGTGTATTTTGCTATTATCTTAGCGTTTTCCTTACTATTGCTACCGTAAAATATGACATAAGGAAGAGACCGAGAACCCCCTCTATAGGAGCAATTAATTGGGTTAGCCATGTAGCGGGAGCAATGTCGCCATAGCCGATTGTGAGAAATGTGATTGCACTGAAATAGAAACCGGATAACATGTTTATGCCTTCGGTTACACCACCGGATTGAAGGCCATTAACGGTCGTAGAACAAGAGAAAATCAAGCCAAAAATGGACCAAACTATCATGATTGCAATTGCTACTCTTCCGGGGCTAGTTCCATAAAGCCCAATCGAATCGATTGCCCAACTAAAGAATTTCTTTATATAGTTCTTTTCTGCCTTTCTCTTGTATCGCATATACTCGACAAATGCAGCATCTTCATCATCGTATTGTCCGAGATTATGATAATTTTCTTTGAGCATTAGCATTTGTTTTGCTTTGCTGGTATTGATTTGATGAATTTCTTTGTTCGAAATTGCACTATCTCCTTCCAAGCATGCGTTGCAGTAATTCGCGATTGATTTTTTTGCCACTTCCCACTCAACATATATTTGCCCAAGGTTTTTGGTATTTTCAAGCGAGAGCTCAAATATTTGTTCATTTTCTTCTAAAATACTGTCTATGCGTGCAGTGTTTTCGATTATACAATTAACTATTTCTAGTTTCCTAGCTATACTAAAAATATTATGCTTTGAAAATGTACATAACTCAAATTGAAAAAAAGCGTTTTTTGTTATCGATCTATCAATCCTTATTTCAGCATTATTCATTACAACATTTTTGAAAATAACTTTACTGATTCCAAACGTCATAGAACTAAAGTCTACACTACTATCTTTAATTCTGGATGAAGAAAAATCAATAGTGCCATCTTCTAAACGTGTAGCTAAAAAAAGCACATCTCCATTTATTATCTTAGCATTTTTGAAATTCACGTTACAATCTCCAAAATCCGATGATGCAAAATTTATTTCGCTACTGACATAACTTGTGCCAGAAAAATCTACACCATCCACTTTGTATGTGTTGTTAGAAAACCTGACCGTGCTGGATTCAGCCGCAAACTCAGAAAACACAATAAAACCACCATTAAATTCAGATGCCCTAAGTTCAAAATTACAATCAGATATTTTGATATGACCATAATCAAATATGCTATTATAATGATATATATTGGAGAATGAAATTTTAGAATTATAAAAGCTAGTATAGCGAAACTGTATTACACCAGTTTCATTTTTTATTTCGTTAAAAACAAGGTGACAATTATTGAAGTGAGACCCATAAAGAATAACAGATCCCTTACATATATCAATTTTACTAAAAAGCACAAGGCCGTTTATGAATTGTGAACCTTTGAGATTGATGCCTTTTTCTTCAAGTTTTATGTAATCGAATGATGTGTTTCCATCAAAAACTGCATATTGCGCAGAAAATCCCCTCAAGAGCCCTGTTTTGCTTCTTGTTGCTTCCGCAACTTGGTGATAGTTGAAATCTTTTATGAAACAAAAATCCAGATTGATTTCTTCACCTTTTTGTACAGCTACTTTAATGTCCCGAGAGGTGATTATGGGGTACTCCAGTGTTTTTGTGACAAGAAAATTATCATAATTATATGTTAAGGAAATAATCCCTGGTCTCGATTCACCGTTAAATCTAATAGTTTTCACTCGAATAGGTAAGATATCGGTTCCCGGGAAATTATAATTACGCTCATCAAACCCCGGAACCAGCTTTTCCGCCAGTGCTCTCCCGTTCATTCATAGACCCTCCCACCATAAATATATAATAATCATACTCTCGCAAATATTTCCTGTCAATATTACTTCATACTATAATACAAAGTGTATTGCCCAAACTACATCAATCCTAACTTTCTTCACAGCCCACCTTGTAAAATCCTCCAATTCAATGTATTATAAATATATACGAGTTTCATCAATTTTCGTGGAGGATTAACCACCATGAGCATTAAAACAACCGCTGCATTTTCGGGATATCGACCCGAGAAGCTCCCTAATCAAGGCGTAGAAGAATCATATGAAATACGCGACCTGAAGGCGCGCTTGCTTTCGGCGGTTGAAAATGCAATTGAGAGTGGATATTCCACATTCATATCGGGCATGG